>DATIBA010000244.1:0-6243 GCA_035457765.1 Gaiellaceae bacterium | reverse complement strand
ATGATCACCGCGGCCGTCCTCTTCACGGTCGCGACCGGCAGCGTCAAGGGCTTCGCGCTCATGCTCCTGCTCGGGACGCTGATCTCGATGTTCACGGCCGTCCTGGCGACGCGGGCGCTCCTCGGCGTGCTCAGCCGCTTCCGCTGGTTCGACAACCCGAGGTTCATGGGCGCGAGCGCCCAGAAGATCCCGGACTGGCAGAAGATCGACATCGTCGGCATGCGCCGGATCTGGTTCACGACCGCGACGGTCGTCCTCGTGATCTCGGTGGCTGCGATCATCTTCAAGGGCCTCAACCTCGGCATCGACTTCCAGGGCGGGAGCCAAGTCTCGTTCGAGACGCCCGAGCCGACGTCCGTCGAGGAGGTTCGGCAGGAGATGGCGGACATCGGCCGCGCCGACGCCGTCATCCAGGGGCGCGGCGACGAGACCGGCGGCGAGTACACGCAGTTCCAGATCAAGACCGAGTCGCTGACGACGGCCGAGCAGAACGAGCTCTCGCTCGCCCTCGAGAACGACCTCGGCGCCGAGTCGATCGGCATCCGGAACGTGTCGGGGAGCTTCAGCGAGCAGATCCTCCGGAGCGCGATCTACGCGATCATCGCCTCGCTCATCCTCATCGTCATCTACGTCACGATCCGCTTCGAGTTCGTCTTCGCCCTGCCGATCTTCAGGGCGCTCTTCTACGACATCACGGTTGCGATGGGCGTGTACGCGCTCTTCGGCTGGGAGGTGACGGCCGCAACCGTGGCCGCCCTCCTCACCATCCTCGGCTACTCGATGTACGACACGATCATCATCTTCGACCGCGTGCGCGAGAACATCCCGCTGATGCGAAAGTCCAGCTTCGCGGCGATCGCCAACCAGTCGCTGTGGGAGACCGTCCGCCGGTCGCTGGCGACGACCTTCATCACCCTCCTGCCGATCCTCTCGCTCATCCTCTTCGGCGGGGACACGCTCAAGGAGTTCGCGTTCGCCCTGCTCATCGGGATCGCCTCGGGCGCGTTCTCGACGATCTTCATCGCCACGCCGTTCCTCGCTGTGCTGAAGGAGCGGGAGCCCGAGTTCGCGCGGCGAAAGGACGCCGGGCTGCAGGAGAAGCTCGAGACGGTCGGCGAGCAGTCCGACAGGCGTGGCGAGGAGCCGGAGCCCGAGCCCGAGCCCGAGCCAAAGGCCGCCCCCGAGCCGGTGGCAGAGGAAGAGCCCGTCGCCACCGTCGCGGCCGACGCTGCCCCGACCGAGGACGGGGGCAAGGACGGCGCCGCAGCCCGGCGGGAGGCGCGGCGGAAGCGTCGGCGCGCGAGGCCGCATGGCCGAGCCCGGTAACGACTCGGACCGCTCGCTCCGCTCCACGGCGGAGGAGCTGTTCCTCGCGGGCGTCGGCGTCGTCGCGCTGACGAAGGATCGCACCGAGGAGCTCGTCGACGAGCTCGTCGGCCGCGGGAAGGTAAGCCGCGAGGAAGCGCGGACGATCGTCGACGACGTCGTCGGTCGCTGGCGCGGCGAGGCGCTCCGGGTCGGCGAGCGCGCGAGTGCGACGTTCGCCGGCCTCTACCGCGAGCTCGGGCTCGTGACGCGCCGGGAGTACGAGGAGCTCGAGCTCCGCCTGGCGCAGCTCGAGCATCGGCTGCGACTGGTCGAGAAGGACTAGTGTCCCTCCAGGCAACGCACGCGACGCTGCACGACTTGAAGGGGCACTAGCGGATGTCCTCCCGGCCTGCGGTGCGGCAGCTGGGGAGGATGTCGGAGATCGCCCAGGTCGCAGCGAAGCACGGGTTCGGCTACCTGTTCGAGACCCGCGGGCCGGCGGCCGTGCGCTCGCGCCTCGGGCGCGAGGTCGAGGTAGAGGCCGAGGGCTCCCCCCGCGGCCAGCGGCTTCGCGAGATGCTCGACGAGCTGGGCCCGACCTTCGTGAAGTTCGGTCAGCTCCTCTCCACGCGTCCCGACATTGTCCCGCCCGACATCGTCTTCGAGCTGAAGGCGCTCCAGGACGCGGTCACGCCGTTCCCGTTCGAGCAGGCCCGGGAGGTGGTCGAGGAGGAGCTCGGGCTCACGCTCGAGCAGCTCTACCTCGACTTCGAGGAGACCCCGGTCGCGGCTGCATCGATCGGGCAGGTGCACCGCGCGACGTTGCCGAACGGGCGCCGCGTCGTCGTCAAGGTGCAGCGACCCAACGCGCCGCGCCAGATCGAGGCCGACCTCGAGCTGATGTACCAGCTCGCCAGGCTCGCGCGCGAGCGCGTCCGCGCGCTCGAGTTCATCGACACCGTTGCGGTCGTCGACGAGTTCGCGCGCTCGATCCGGCAGGAGCTCGACTACCGCATCGAGGCCCGCAACGCCGAGCAGTTCCACAGGAACTTCGCGGGCTACCCCCACGTGCGCGTCCCGCGCGTCTTCTGGAGCTACTCGCGGTCGCGGGTGCTCACGCTGGAGCTGCTCGAGGGCGTGCAGCTACGCGACCTCGACGTGCAGCGCCACACGATGTCCGAGCGCCGTCAGATCGCGTACCGCGTCGCGGAGACCTGGATGGCGATGATCTTCCGGCACGGCTTCTTCCACGCCGACCCGCATCCCTCGAACATCTTGGTCCTGGAGCAGAGCGACCAGATCGGCCTGGTCGACTTCGGCACCGCCGGCCAGCTGGCGCCCGACGACTCCTCGAAGCTGACCGGGCTCTTCATCGAGGTCGTGAACCAGAACGTCGAGGCGATACCCCGGCGGCTGGCCTCGCTCGGCGTGCGGTACCCCAAGGACCGGGAGGACGAGTTCGTCGCCGAGCTGCGCGCGATCTTCGACCGCTACTACGGCGCGAGCCTCGCCGAGATCGACCCCATCCAGGTCATCCGCGAGGCGTTCGCGCTCATCTACCGCATGCAGCTCACCCTGCCGACACGCTTCATCCTGCTCGACCGGGCGATCGCGACGCTGGGCTCCGTCGGCATCGAGCTCTATCCGGACTTCAACGTCTTCGAGGTCGCGAAGCCGTACGCGCGCGAACTCATGATCGAGCGCTTCACGCCGCAGCGGGTCGCCGCGCGGGTGCAGAGCGAGGCCCGCAGCTACGCGAGCATGATGCTGGAGCTCCCCTACCAGGTGCACGACGTCCTCCAGGAGGTTCGCGACGGGCAGATCGAGGTCGGCTTCCGCCACCAGGGCCTCGACGACCTCATCCACCGCATGGACATCGTCTTCAACCGGCTCGGCATCGCCATGGTCGCGGTCGGAGGCGCGATCACCTCCGGGATCCTGGCCGCGACGATCGAGGGAGGGATCCAGATAGCCGGCGTCCCCCTCGTGGCCGCGATCGGGCTCTTTCTCTCGGCGTTCCTCAGCATCTGGCTCGTCTGGAGCGTCATCCGCTCCGGCCGCATGTAGCTCGAGAGGAGGAGCGTGCCGCAGAGCGAAGGGGGAGCTCATGCGTGTTCTCCTCTGGTGGCGCCGCCGCAGGATCCTCAAAGCCTGGCGCCGCGGCACGATCGACTACGCCCAGGCTCGCTGGCGCTACGAGCGCCTGGCACGCGGGCTGTAGCTCGGTCGTCACGCTTTCGTCGGAAAGGACATCTGGTCGGGCCCGAGGGCCGTTGCTAGCGTCGGCTCGGGATGCGCGAAGCGGTGTTGCTGGTCGAGCGGGAGGCCCCGATGCGGGATCATCTCTCGCGCCAGCTCGCGGACGACGGCTTTGCGGTCTTCGCCGCCGACCGCGCCTCCCGCGCGCTCGAGCTGGTCGAGACGGAGCGCCCCGATCTCGTCCTCCTCGACGCGGTTCTCCCCGACGCGTCGGGCTTCGAGGTCTGCGGTCGCCTGCGCGCGGGGGAGCCGGGCCGGGCCTGGAACCGCGACGTGCCGGTGATCATGGTCAGCGCCCGCGGCGATCCGTCCGACCGGATGCGCGGCTTCGCGCGCGGAGCGGATGACTACGTGGTTCGTCCGTTCGTTTACGAGGAGCTGGTCGCTCGCATGCGTGCCGTGCTGCGTCGTGTCGCCCGACCGCAGCATCGTCGGCTGGCCGTGAGGGATCTCGAGATCGACCTCGCTTCCCGCGTCGTCCGGGTCGCGGGCGCCGCCGTGGCGCTCTCGGCGAAGGAGTTCGACCTCCTGGTCGCACTCGCCGAGGACCCCGAGCGGGTCTACAAGAAGGAGGAGCTCCTGCGTGATGTCTGGGGCTTTCGCTCTCTCGGACGAACGCGGACGCTGGACTCCCACGCGAGCCGGCTGCGTCGCAAGCTCAACCAGAACGGCGACGCGGCGTACGTCGTGAACGTCTGGGGAGTGGGATACCGGCTGGTCGCGACCCCGTAGCGGCCTCTCAGAGGGAGGTTCCGCTTGCCGGGTCGGTGCGGTGCCTCTTCACAAGAGGGTCGGAGTACGGCATTCTTGCGTCCCCTGATGGTTGCAAGCGGTCCTCCCCCCGGCGCGATCCGCGTTCTCCTGGCCGAAGGGGACCGCCTCCTCGCGCGGGAGCTCATGAAGACGCTAACCGCCGAGGAGCGGTTTGACGTCGTCGGTTGCGCCCGCGACGGCCAAGAAGCGGTCGAGCTCGCGACCTCGCTCTTGCCCGACGTCGTCTTGATGGGAATGGAGATGCCTGCACTCGACGCGTTCGAGGCGACCCGCCGCATTCGCGCGCGGGTTCCGTCGGCACGCGTTTTCATTATGGGCTCCTCCGATCATTTGAACGATGTCGATCTTGCGCTCGCCGCAGGGGCGGCTGGCTTCATGCGGCGGAGTTGCGCTTCGGCAGAATTGGCAGCGATGATCTTCGGGCTTGCCGCTGTGTTTGCGTTCGACCCCAACGCCTTAGCCCAGGGTAGGGCGGAGCCGCCTGTCTCTCGCTAATGCTTGGTCTCTAGACGTTGGTCTCACGCTAAGGCTCAGCTTGATGGTTTGGTGTTTGTACCTTCCTCCACGAGCAGGCCCTGGTCGTAGGCCCAGCGGGCTGCCGCGGTTCGGTTCGACACACCGAGTTTCCGATAGATGTTTCCAAGGTGGAACTTGACCGTCTGTCTGGTGACCCACAGCCTCCTCGCCATGTCAGCGGTTGAGAGTCCTTCAGCGACGAGCTGGAGGATCTCGGTCTCGCGGCGGGAAAGCGGCGTCTGCGTCCGTGGGTCAGAGATCCGGTCTTCGGCGAAGTAGATGGAATGCTCGAAGAAGAGCTGCCGCATCGCCATGGCGAGGTCGTCGGGGTGCGTCTTCTTGCGGATGTAGGCCAGGGCGCCGGCTGAGAAGGCGGCCAGGATGTGCTCTCGGTCGTCAGACGTGGAGAACACGATCGTTCTGAGATCGGGCGCGCGTGCTCTTGCTTGGCGCAGGCACGCGATGCCCTCCATCCCGGAATCGCCCGCCTCGATTTCGGCGATCAGCAGATCAGGTCTGCGCTCTGCGATGAGCGCGAGGGCACGCTCCGACGACCCGGTCTTACCGACGACTTTGATGTGGAGCCGTCTGAGAACCTGCTCGACCGCATGCGACCAGATTGGGTCCCCATCGAGCAAGACCGTCGTCCGCGGTCGGGCGCGGGGCGGCTGCTCGGGAGCTGCCGTGCGCCCGGTGACGTGGCTCGCCGACCCATTCTTGTGCTCCCCTCCCGTTCTGTATTGACTCGGATTGCTGGACATCAGCGCGTTCCTCCATGTTCGGCATCTCGAAAAAGCGCCGCAGGACACAAGGTCCGGCCGCTCTTCTAGCCTCCCGGGGAAGCGCTAGTCAGGCCGTTCGAGCCCGGCGACGAGCGTCGATGCCCGTACGGGAGTCAGGGACAGGCTGAGAGCCCGTCCAAGCCCAGGGACTACCAGAATGAGAGATCCCACGAGCGCGGCGAGCAAACCGCCGGAGAAACCGCCCCCGGAGCTGCCAGAGGCTCCAGCGCCAGCAGGCGCGGGCGCTTGAGGCACGGGTGGAAGCTGGTGCGGATCGGGCAAAGAAGGCGAGGCACGCTTGCTTCGGCCGGGATCCGGGCGGGGGCCCGAATCCTCGCCGCCGATCACGGCTCGTGCGGGTGAGTCCGCGGCGGGCGCGGAGAAAGCCGCATCCATCGCCGGTTCGGTGCCCGCCGGGGTGATCACGACGATCGAGTCGCTACGTCCTGACACTCCCGGTGCCGCGGGAGCCTCGCCGGCGGGCGGTTCGGCGGGTGCGGTGGGGGTTTCGCTGGCTGGCTCTTCGGCGGGCGGTTCGGCGGGTGCGGTGGGGGTTTCGCTGGCTGGCTCTTCGGCGGGCGGTTCGGCGGGTGTGGTGGGGGTT
>DATIBA010000243.1:0-3093 GCA_035457765.1 Gaiellaceae bacterium | reverse complement strand
GTCCCAAGGGTTGGGCTGTCCGCCCATTAAAGCGGCACGCGAGCTGGGTTCAGAACGTCGTGAGACAGTTCGGTCCCTATCCGCCATGGGCGTTGGAGGTTTGAGAGGATTCGTCTCTAGTACGAGAGGACCGAGATGAACGGGCCTCTGGTGTATCAGTTGTCCTGCCAAGGGCATCGCTGATTAGCCACGCCTGGATGGGATAACCGCTGAAAGCATCTAAGCGGGAAGCCCACCTCAAGATGAGACCTCCCATCCCCTCGAGGGAGTAAGGGCCGTGGTAGACCACCACGTCGATAGGCGGCACGTGTACGCGCAGCAATGCGTTCAGCGGAGCCGTACTAATTGCCCGAGGTCTTGATTTTGAACACGTCGAACGCTGCTATGGAGTTTTGAGGGTGCGCAGTGCCTGTACCGCCTTCCGCGAGCGTACGGCGGGAAGCTGCATCCTTGACACCTTGGGCGGTCATAGCGGCGGGGATACACCTCTTCCCATTCCGAACAGAGAAGTTAAGCCCGCCAGCGCCGATGGTACTCGGGGCGCAAGCCCCCGGGAGAGTAGGACGCCGCCCAGTTCTTTGCGCAGGATCGGAATCCGCGATCGCGGATTCCGATCGCGCACAAGCAAACCACTTCACGGCGTGCCCCGACGGTTCTCCTATTGGGGGTATGAAGTCGATTGCTGGTCGTTGGGCTCTACGGACGTCGAGCGATCGTAAACTCGGTACGTGGAGTTTCGGGATGGCGAGCTCGTGCTCCGGCCGTGGGTCGACGAAGACGTTCCGGCGCTCGTCGTCGCGTGCAACGACCCGGAGATCACGTGGTGGATACCCGTGATTCCCTCGCCATACACCGAGGAGGACGCGCTGGCCTTCGTCGGCGGCGCATCCCGTTCGCTCCCGGAGTACGCGGTCCCAGAGCATTCGTTCGCCGTCACGGTCGACGGATCGCTCGCAGGTGCGATCGGACTGAGGGTGGACTCGATGAACCGCAGCGGACGGATCGGTTACTGGGTGGCCGCACCGTCACGTGGTCGCGGCGTCTGCACGCGCGCTCTTCGACTCCTTTCGAAGTGGGCGCTCGAAGAGCTCGAGCTTCAGCGCCTCGACCTCATCACGGATCCGGAGAACCTCGCATCGCAGCGAGTCGCCGAGAAGGTCGGGTTCCGCCGCGAAGGTGTGTTGCGTGCGCATCTCCGCCACCAGGACGGACGTATTCGCGACTCCGTGATGTTCTCGCTGCTACCCGGCGAGCTCCGCGACTGACGTGTCGCGGCGACCGTTCGAGCCCGATCCCAGCTCGCGCAGGCGACGGATGCGATCGGCGAGTGGCGGGTGTGTCTTGAACATGCGTGCGATCCCCTCGCTCTCGAACGGATCGATGGGGTAGAGCGGCTCGGTGGCAGGTGACGCTGCGAACTCAACGAGCTCCGATGCTCGGTCGAGGCGCATGAGCGCGTCCGCGAGATCGTGCGCGCGGCCCGTCGCGCTCGCTGCGAGGGCATCGGCGTGGAGCTCGCGTTTCTCCGAGACCAGGAGATGTACGAACGCGGCACCGATCGGAGCCAGGACGTAGAGGAGGACGCGCGAGAACCAGCCGCCTACGCGACTTGCTTCGATGAGCGTCGCCGCGAAGAGGACGACGAACGTCAGCACGACGACGTCGCGCCGACGAACGTGTGCGAGCTCGTGTGCGATAGCCGCCTCCAGCTCCTCACGGCGCAGCGAGCGCAGAGCCCCCGTGGAGACCGCCAGCGCTGAGCTCGACGGGCCGCGACCCACGACGAAGAGACGGGGGAATCCGTCCGGAATGAGGTACAGGGAGGGTGGCCGAACGTCGAGCTTGGCGGCGGCCGTGTCGGTCGTCGGGCGCAGGGTCGGGTGCTCGGCAAGAGCGAACGGACGAGCGCCGAGCATGCCGAGCAGCGCGCGGTCTCCGTACCGGTAGACGCCTGTCGCCGCGAGCAGGGAGCAGAACGCGAACAGCAGCCCGGTGGTCAGGCCGCCGATCAGCCAGCCGATGCCTGCGAATGCTCCCGAGAGCACCGCGACGAGGAATCCGGCCTTTGCGAGATTGAGCGCGACCGCGCGCGCCAACGCGTTACGTGTCCCCGGTGTCGTCCTCGATGAACCCGCGCGGAGGCCAGTCGGGCTCAGGTGCGTCGCAGCGGCTCGAGCAGTGGAGGGACGCGACGTTCTGCAGGGGGATGAGGATGTGGCCGTTGAGCTCGACGTGAGGGACGTCCTCGAACGAGCAGTACGCGGTCAGGACGCCTTCCTGGTACTCGCCTCCGAACAAGGCGACCTCGACCTGCTCGCCCTTGTACTTGTTCGTGTAGTCCTCCACGGAGGCGCAAGCGTAACCGGTCCGTGCAACCACGCCGTCGTCCGGCCGTGACGCGGGTTACCGCCCGTCGCGCGGGCGCTCTGTGAGTGCCCGCCGGTCCTAGACGGTCATGCGACTCACGACGTCGTACTTCGTGACCGACGTGCGGCGTCCCGGCGTATCGCCTGCCGGCATGGCGTCGAGTGTCGCGTGGCCCGTCGCATAGTCGTCCTCGGACTCGAAGAACAGGACGACGAGTGACTTCTCAGCCTCCGGGTCGTGGAGCACGAGGAGCTCCGTCGCGGGGACGTTCTCCGGCCGCTCGCCGGCATCCATCTCGCGCTTCATCTCTTCCATCCGGTCCTTGTTGACTCCCTCGAAGGTCACAACCCGTGCAAGCGCCATCACAGCCTCCTGGTCGACTTCCGACAGCCTAGTCCCTGCTCGACCCTCGGGTGCGCGGTTTTCAATCCACTCGCGCGAGATGTCCCGCCCGCACGGCGAGGCGGACGACCGCGCAGTTCCCGATCACGTCGATCGAGCGGCGTGCCTCGCCGAACCACACCCCGTCGGCTGCGGCGAGCGCCGAGCGGATCGGCCCGCCGTGCGTTACCGCGAGGATCGTCGTCCCAGGATGGGCCGCGGCGATCCGCAGCAGGCTCGCGACGACTCGAGCTCCGAGCGCGTCGTACGTCTCGCCGTCGTCCCAACCGTGGCCGTAGTCGAGCCAGCGCCGGAAGCCGTGCGGAAAGCGCTCCTCGACCTCTA
>DATIBA010000242.1:0-7512 GCA_035457765.1 Gaiellaceae bacterium | reverse complement strand
CGACTCCTGGTAGAAGTCGCCGGCGCGGGTCATCTTCGCGTCGGAGAACCCGAGGACGTGTCCGCCGAGCCGGTGCATCGCCGCCTCGGTTGCGAGACGGGTTCGCGTGCTCGGCTGGTAGAAGGCGGTCAGTAGCGTCTTGCCCGCGAGCAGGTCCGTATTCCGTCGAGTCTTCGCGATCGGCGCGAGCTCGTCGCAGACCTCGAAGATCCGCTGGAAGTCAGCCCGCTCGAACTCCTTGAGCGACAGGATGTCTCGCCCGAGGAAGCTCCTCATGGTCTCTCCTCCTTCCGTTCGGAGCCGTTCTCACGGCCCCCGTGAACAGCACCGCGATTCGTTCGTCGGCGGCGATCTCGCCGAGCGCGTGCAGCGCCACGAGGCCGGCGAGGCCCGCAGAGCCGGTGGGATCGACCTCAATGCCGGTCGCCTCGCGTGCAAGCTCGTTCGTCCGGACAAGCGTCTCCTCGTCGACGACGACCGGGCGGCCTCGGGTTGCGAGCATGCCGTCCACGACCGCCAGCCAGTCGTACGTCTCGTCATCGAGAATCCCGTGGGCAACGCTGCGAGGCGTCGTCTCCCACGGCCACATGAAGGCCGAGCGGTGATGCGAGGCGAAGCGGAGCGCTCGATCCGCCTCGCCTCGCTTGCCCACGGCGTCGAACGCGCGCTTCAGCGGCCATGCCGACTCCGTCTGCACCGTGTCGATGCAGGGCATGGTCGCGAGCGCGCCGAGCCCGACGCCCTCCCTGAAGGCATGGATGCACGCGCTCGCGAGCGCGCCGCCGCCGACCTGAACGACCAGCCGGTCGACGGCGACTCCGGACGAGACGATCTCCCACGCAAGCGTCTCGCCTCCCTCGATTGCAAGCCCGTTCAGGGTCCCCTGACACGTGAACGGGATGGCGCCATCCTCGAGCGCCTCCAGGAGCTTGTGGTACGCCGGGTCCCCGGGTAGCCCGTCACGCGGGCACACCTCGATGCGGGCTTCGAGCTCCTCGAGCCGGCCGAGGACGACCGGGTCGGCGTCCTCCGGGACGAACACCCGCAGCGCGCGACCGCGTGCCGCAGCGAGGACCGCCGCCGCGAGCGCGGCGTTCCCGCAGCTCGCGATCGCAAGCTCGGGCCGCCGTTGGGGATCGACCAGGCCGATCCGTTCCGCGATCTCCAGGTATACGAGCACGCCGAAGAGGTGCCGCGCCTTGTGCGAGCCACCGACGTTTCGCGTCTCGTCCTTGACCCAGACACCTCCCGGGGCCGCCAGGCCGAGAGCGGCGCTCAGCCCGTCGCTTCGCCGGAACGGGGTCGCGGCGAAGCCGTGGCCCTCCACGGCGGCGACCTCCGTGTCGAGCCTGCGCACGAGATCGCAGAACGACCTGTCCGAGATCGCGCTGCGCAACGCGAGGTGATAGGCGTGGAGAAGCATGCGATAGCTGATGAACGGGTTCGGGTCATCGCCCTGCGGGAAGCACAGGGCGGCGAGGTCGAGCCGGCGCCGCACGACGTGGTCGACGTCGTCACCGCGCGCGGCGTTCGGGCACCGAAACGGGTAAGGCCCCTCTGCTGCGGCGCCACAGCCGGCACACACGAGCCAGGTCATGCGCCCGCTCATGGCGACTCCAGGACGCCGGTGCGGGCGTTGAACTCGTCGATCAGGTCGTCCCAGGCCGGGACGACCTGTCGGAGCTGGATCCAGAAGCGGGGATCGCGGCGGGCCTCGAAGTCTTCGAGCGACACCCCCTGTTGCTCGACCCAGGTGAAGTAGCCGAGGTTGAAGATCCGCTCGCGCTCGACTCGGCCGAGCTCCAGAAGGTGGTCCGTCGTGGTCCCGAGCACGTGCTCGCCGAAGACCTCGGCGGCCGCGATGTCGTCGAAACCGTCAGGGAAGTAGCGGCGTACCGCGATCTCGCGCTCGCTGCCGTACAGGGCCGCGCCGTCGGTGGCGACCGTCATGACCACGTCGTTCGACCCGAGACCGAGGTACTTGGCCGTCTTGATCGCGCCGAGCACGTTGCAGATGCTCGAGAGCCCGAGCGAGCGCAGCCCGTCGATCAGGTCGGGCGCGATGCCGCGGCGACGCAGGTAGCGGCGGCCCACGTCTGCGTCGAACAGCACTCCGAGGCCGTCCGTCGCACGATCGGAAACAGCGAGCGCGATGTCGGTGTTGAGGACGTTGTGGATGAGGGGGATGTGCTTGTCCCCGATCCCCTGGATGTTGTGCTGGCCGAAGCCGTTCAGGAGCATGGTCGGGCACTCGAGCGCCTCCCCGGCGACGGTCAGCGAGCCGAACCGCTCCTTCAGGTAGTCCCCGGCCGCGAGCGTTCCAGCCGAGCCCGACGCGGACACGAACGCGCGCAGCTCGAGCCCAGGCTCGTGCCGGAGAAGCGCCTCGAAGACGCGCTCGAGCGCCGCGCCGGTCGCGAGGTAGTGGACGAGGTAGTTCCCGAACTCGGCGAACTGGTTCAGGACGATGTTCTCGGGGTCGGCTGCCAGCTCCTTGCACCGGTCGTAGATCTCCTTGACGTTCGACTCGGTGCCCGGTGTCCGCACGATGTCGCTCGGGTCGGTGACCCAGCGGTCGAGCCACTCGAAGCGCTCGCGACTCATGCCCTCGGGCAGCACGGCCACCCCCCGGCATCCGAGCAGCCGGGAGATGGCGACACCGCCTCGGCAGTAGTTGCCGGTCGACGGCCACACTGCCCGCTGACCCGAGGGATCGAACTGGCCGCTGACGAGTCGCGGTGCCAGGCATGCATACGCGGCGAGCACCTTGTGGGCCCGGATCAGCGGAAAACGGTCGCCCAGCGCGACGACGATCATGGCGTCGACACCCGTCAGCTCACGAGGAAGCACGAGGTGGTCGGGTACGTCGACCGTCCTGGTCCGGCCCTGGTCGTTGAACCAGTGGACTCGGAACAGGTTCAGGGGATCGGCGTCGTCGGGTCCGATCGCGGAGAGCGCCTCGCGCACGCCGGCCGGGATCAGGCCCGGGTTCGCGAGCCGACCGAACGTCGGAAGCGCTACGTGCGCATCGCGAAGGTGGTCGACGGCTCGATCGAGGACGCGCGTGTCCACGACCCTGTGGCCGCTGCCGAAGAGCCCCGTAACCACGTCGCCTCCCTTGCCGGAGTCCCTCCGAGCCTAGGGACGAAGAGGCCGTGCGGCATCGGCACTTCGTCGCAAAGACGATCAGTGGATCCCCGCAGGCGCGTCCCGACCGTCCGAGACCCGTCCGTCGCTCGAAGCACGGGCTTTCGCGCTGCACGAATCCGCGTACCCCCCGATGCAGCGACGAGTCGGATCGTCCACGCTCGTGCCGCCGTGAAGATTCTGCTCGCATACGACGGATCCGAAGGCGCGAAGCGCGCGCTCGAGGTGGTGGTCGAGCTCGTCCGCGAGGGAGATCGCGTGACGGTCGTCGGCGTCGCGGAGGGCGTTCCCCTGTACGGATACGCGGGCACGCTTCCCTCCGAGGCGCAACAGGAAGAGCGTCGGCGCCAGGTCGAGGAGGCCCAGAGCGCCCTCGCCCGCCCAGGTCTCGCGGCCACGCTCGTGCTGCAAGGCGGTGACCCGGCGGCGGCGATCCTGGACGAGGCCGAGAAGCAGGACGCCGAGCTGATCGTTCTGGGCACCCGCGGGCTGAGCACGACCGAGCGTTGGCTGGTCGGGTCGGTCAGCACGAGAGTCCTCCACCATGCACGCTGCAGCGTGCTGGTGGCGCGTTAGTCACTCGCTCTCGGCAGGCCCGACTTTCACGAGCATCTTTCCGATGCTCTCTCCACGGAGGAGGCCCACGAACGCATCCGGCGCGTTCTCGATTCCGTCGATGATCGTCTCGCGGAAGCGGAGACGACCCTCGTGCACCCACGGTTGCGCAGTCGCCAGGAACTTCGGGAAGCGCTCGAGGTGCTCGGTGATGAGAAAGCCCTCGATGCGCAAGCGCTTGGTCACGACCATGAACAGGTTCCGCGGCTCGACCGGCTCCGCCGCGGCATACCGGGACATGCAGCCACACGCGACGACACGGCCGTGGTTGCGCATCGCCCCGAGCGCGGCTTCGAGGTGATCGCCGCCGACGTTGTCGAAGTACACGTCGATCCCTTCCGGAGCCGCACCCGCGAGCCCTTCTCGAACCGGGTGCGTTCGATAGTCGAACGCCTCGTCGAAGCCGAGCTCGCGCAACCACGCGATCTTCTCGGGCGAGCCGGCGCTCCCGACGACCCGACAGCCGGCGATCTTCGCCATCTGGCCGGCGGCGCTGCCGACCGCGCCGGATGCACCCGAGACGAACACGGTCTCGCCCGGCTTCGGCCGTCCGATCTCGAAGAGCCCGTAGTACGCCGTGAAGCCCGGCGGGCCCAGCACTCCGAGCGCGGTGGAGATCGGTGCCACCGAGGGATCTACCTTCCACGCGTGGGTGCCGTCGGACAGCGCCCACTCGCGCCAGCCGAGCGTGTGCAGGACCCAGTCTCCTTCTGCGAAGTCAGGGTGACGGGAGGCGCTCACCCGCCCGACCGCTCCCCCGGGCATCGCCTCGCCGAGCGTGAACGGAGCCGCGTAGGCACGGGCGTCTCCGGTGCGGGGCCGCATGTAGGGATCGATCGAGAAGTACGAGTTGCGGATGAGCATCTGGCCCTCCGCCGGAGCCGGAATCGCCGACTCGACGACCTCGAAGAGATTCTCGCCGGGAATGCCGCTGGGATGCGCGACGAGGCGGACTTCCCGATTCATCAGCCCGAGTGGGTACGTGATCTCACTCATCTCTCCATCCAGTGGATGGCACAAGGATTGCCCGTCGACGCGGGCGAGCCATCCGTTGCGCCTCGGATCGGCGTACGGCTTTCCCACACCGGGGCGACACGCAGTCCTCATTCGCGACTGACGGAGCGGGAGACGCCGCTCAGGTAGTCGCCTTGGGGCGCTTCGCGTCGCTTGCTCCGGCCTCGAGCCGCCGCGCGAAGAACTCCAGCGCGGCCCTCGTCTTCGTCTGCTGGTCGCCTGCGAGGCTCACGCCGCGCTCGCCGAGGAACGCCCGAGCCCTGGCCGCGACGTCGAACGCCTCCTCCGGTGTGCACTTCGTCGACAGCTCCAGGATCCTCGTGTCGTCCGGATAGAGCCACAGCTCGGCGACCAGCCGGCGTCCCAGCCCCTTCGGCGTGTACTTCAACTTGAGCACGAAGATGGGCCCGAGGATCGACAAGTCGTCGAGCCCGATCCCTGCCGGCGCATGGTCGTGGAAGAACGCACGCTGGTCCTTCGAGAACAGCTTTCGCACCGCCTTCCCCCCGGATGCCACGTCCTTCACCGCGGTCGCATCCAACGTGTGCTTCATCGAGCCCGAGCAGACGAAGCCGCCCGGCATCGCGTCGACCTCCACGGCGAAGCCCGGCGACCGGCGGACACGACGAGGGAGCTCGGACGGGACGACGGGGCGAAGCTTGACGACCGAGTCGTCCCCCTTCCCCTGGACGCGGCGTGCGCGAACCACGAGCCCGCGCTGGTTCAGCGTCAGGTCGGGCGTGTCGAAGAAGAAGACCTGGCGAATCTCGGCGTCGAGGGGATCGAGCGCGAGAGCTGTCACGGTCGAGCGCTGGTCGGCCTCGGGCACGGTCAGCTTGAGCTCGACGCTGTCGGCGTCCTCTAGCAATGCGAGGAGGCGGGCGACCTCCTCGTCGGACAACCTCGGCGCGGCGCTTCGTGAAGCCATGACTCCTCCCTCTGCGTACCCCTGCCCGGAGACGATAGCCCTCGCGGGATCACGCGCCGAAGCGGTCGACGAGAACGCCGTGCCGCAGGCCCCGATCGCTCACGATGAGCGACTCCCTGCCGAGCTTCTCGAGCACGGTCCGCACGATGCAGGCGCCGGCGAGAATGATGTCGGCCCGCTGCGGCTGGAGGCCGACGACCTCGCGTCGCTCCTCGCTGGTCCGCGTCCGGTAGAGCTCGATCTGTCGATCGATCTCGACGCGGTCGAGCACCGTCCCCTGGACGACGTCCGGATCGTACGTAGCGAGCCCGTGCTCGACGGCCGCGAGGTTGGTCGCGGCACCGCCGATCGCGACGAGCTCGTCGGGCACGGGCCGCCCGTCCAACCGCTCGAGGTCGGAGGCAATCGCCTCGAGCGCCGCTTCGAGCACCTGCATCTCCACCGCCCCTCCGAGGCCGTACGCCTCGGTGTAACGGACGGCTCCGACGTCGACGCTGAACCGCTCCTCCACCAGGTCGGCGCGACCGAAGGTGAACTGCGAGCTCCCTCCACCAGTCTCGAACACGACCAGCGAGCCCGTGCCGAGGCCGAGGCCCGTCGTCGCCCCGAGATAGGAGAGACGCCCTTCCTCCTCACCGGAGATGACCTCGACACGAAGACCGGATCGCGCGTGCACCCCATCGACGAACGCGGCGCTGTTGGAGGCGGATCGGAGCCCAGCCGTGCCGACTGCCGCGATGGCCTCCGCTCCGTTCCGCCACGCCTCGTCCACCATGGCCGCGATCGCCTCGATCGTCCGCTCGACCGCGGCCGCAGCGAGTCCCCCTGTCTGGCTGAGCCCTTCCCCGAGCCGCGTGATCTCCGCGCGATCCACGATCGTCTGCCACCGGCCGTCGGCAGCCCGCTCGCCGAGCAGCAGCTTCACCGAGTTCGTGCCGATGTCGACGACCGCATACCGACGTGCCCCGAAGCCGACGAGCGCCATGAGGCCGCGTGGGAAGCTCACGTTCGGCAGCGAGCCCAGTCCCAGGTCCTCGACCGCTACGCGGACACGAGCAGGATCCTCGGACTCGACCGCGAGCGTGCGCGTTGCCTTCTGGCCCGTTCGCACCTCGGTCAGCTCCGCCATGCATCCGCCGAACGTGTAGTGGGCACGTCGCTTGTGCACCGGGACCGAGAGGAGGTCGGCGCTCGGGCGCACCACATCGTCGACGAGTTCGTCGAGCCCGTACTCGTGGCGACGAAGCGCCGGCACGGTCACGTCCAGGGCTGAGAGGAGCGAGGTGATCTCGCTCGCGGCGATCGGGAACTCGGCCTTCGCGACCGGCCTCCACTGCTCGAGCCCGTCGTCGCTGACCTGCTCGAGCCGCTTGACGTCCAGCCGGCCGCCTCGGATCTTGATGCTCGCTTTCCCGCGGCTCGAGACGACGTACAGCTCGTCACTGTCGTCGATGCGCGAGGGCGAGAGCTCGGCCAACCGATCTTCGGCGACTCGGAATTCGTCACCGAACGTCCGCCACTCCCAGCGCGGGACGATCATCGAGAGGTCCCCTCCCGTCGAGGCCGCACTCATTCGGCTGACCCGTGTGTCGCCCGTCTTCGGCCGGCCGGCGGGAGAGTCACCCGAAGGACACCTCGGCGTGGGCCGATGGCTCGGAATCCGGTTGACGCATCATCCGGAACGAGTTGAGGAGCCCGAGGAACCCGGCGAGGATCGGGACGATCAGAGCGATCTGGAGCGCGATGTGTCTCGCGTCCGTGTTGATGTCGACGATCTCGTCCTGGACCGCTTCCGGCTGGCCCGCGAG
>DATIBA010000241.1:0-22062 GCA_035457765.1 Gaiellaceae bacterium | reverse complement strand
ACGCGAAGCCGAACGTGCCCGTCGTCGACGAGGACCTCGTCCTCGGGCTCGAGAACCGCCCCCAGGACGTCGGGCGCAACCGGAACGTCGTCCGGGCCGCACAGGTCCTGGCCGGCGATGACCACGGAGTCGCCGACCTCGAGATCGACTGGGGCAGCGAGATCTCCGATCCGGATCTTGGGCCCCTGCAGGTCGGCGATCAGCGCGAGCGGCCGTCCGACCTCCCGCTGCACCGCGCGTACCCGCCGGGCGCACTCGTGGTGTTCGTCGTGGCTGCCGTGGGAGAAGTTGAGCCTCGCCCCGTCCATGCCCGCATGGACGAGACGGGTGAGGGTTCGCTCGTCGTTCGACGCTGGGCCGATCGTGGCGACGATCTTCGTCCTGCGCTCGTGTCGGTTCACGCTCGCCAGGCTATCTGGCCCGAAACGCTCCCCAGCCCGGATACACCGCTTCGTCCCCGAGCTCCTCCTCGATTCGGAGGAGCTGGTTGTACTTCGCGACGCGATCGGTCCGGGACGGCGCACCAGTCTTGATCTGACCGGCGTTCACCGCCACGGCAAGATCCGCGATGGTCGTGTCCTCGGTTTCGCCCGAGCGGTGTGAGATCACGGTCGCATACCCGGCGCTGCGCGCGAGCTCGATCACGTCGAGCGACTCCGTGAGCGTGCCGATCTGGTTCACCTTCACGAGAATCGCGTTCGCGACCGTCTGCTCGATGCCGCGGCGCAGGAACTCGACGTTGGTCACGAACAGGTCGTCCCCGACGAGCTGCACCCGGTCGCCAAGGGTGTCCGTCAGCGTCTTCCAGTCGCTCCACGCGTTCTCGTCGAGCCCGTCCTCGATGGACACGAGCGGGAAGCGGTCCGCGAGGGAGGCGTAGAACGCGACCATTGCATCCGGGTCGAGCGTCCGGCTCTCACCCTGAAGTTCGTACCTTCCACCTCGGAAGAGCTCGCTCGCCGCAGGATCGAGAGCGATGGCGACACGCTCGGCATGCCCCGCGCGGTCGGCGGCCTCGATGATGGCCTCGATCGCCTTCTCCGTCGATTCCAGATCGGGCGCGAATCCGCCCTCGTCGCCGACCCCCGTCGCGAGCCCCCACTCGTGGAGGACCGCCTTCAGGGAGTGAAACACCTCGGTGCCGATCCGAAGCGCCTCCGAGAACGTCGACGCACCCGCCGGCACGACCATGAACTCCTGCAGATCGAGGCGGTTCTGAGCGTGCACACCGCCGTTGATGACGTTCATCAGGGGCACCGGCAACGTATGCGCACCAGGTCCGCCGATCGCTCGGTAGAGGGGAAGTCCTGCGTCGGCCGCTGCAGCCTTGGCGCTTGCGAGCGAGCAGCCCAGGATCGCATTCGCGCCCAGGCGACTCTTGTTCGGCGTCCCATCCAGCCCCTCGAGCAAGCTGTCGAGCCCGCGCTGGTCGTCGGCGTCGAACCCGCCGAGTGCGGCGGCGATCTCGCCGTTCACGTTCGAGACCGCCTTCAGGACGCCCCTGCCGAGATACGCATGCACGTCGCCGTCTCGGAGCTCCGCGGCCTCGTGCTCGCCTGTCGAGGCGCCCGAGGGCACGGACGCTCGTCCGAACGCGCCGGAGGCGAGACCGACGTCGACCTCGAGGGTGGGGTTGCCCCGCGAGTCGAGCAGTTGACGCGCATGGACACGTGTGATCGCCGTCACGACGTCTCTGCCTTCGCGCGCTCGTAGTACCCGTCCTGTCCCTCGAGGTCGAGAGCCTGCCAGTCCACCCCGTCGGCGGCCGCCAGCACGACAGCCTGCTCGACGCGACATGTGAAGCGGCGCGTCGTCGCACGGAGTGCGAGCTCCGGATCGACGTTGAGCCTCCGGGCGACGTTCACTGCGGTGAAGAGGACGTCGCCGACCTCGTGAAACGTCGCGGCATCCGCTTCGGTCTCGGGCGCGGGCTCCCCGGCCCGCTCGACGGCGGCGACGAGTTCCTCGATCTCCTCACGGAGCTTCGCCAATGGTCCGGCGAGATCGAGCCAGTCGTAGCCGACGACGGCGGCTCGGCGCTGGACCTTTCGAGCGTGGAGCAGTGCCGGGAGCGCTTCCGGGACGTCGTGGAAGATGCCCGCTCGCCCTTCCTGCTCCGTCTTCAGCTCCTCCCAGCGCTCGCGGACGCGACCGGGCGTCCGCGCCTCCGCGTCTCCGAAGACGTGCGGATGGCGTTGGACGAGCTTCGTGTGCACCTCGCGGGCCACCGTCTCGAGATCGCCGTGCCCCCGTTCCTCGAGGAGAAGCGCGAGGAAGTAGACCTGGAAGAGCAGGTCTCCGAGCTCGCCGCGAAGCTTGCCGTCGTCTCCGACGATGGCCGCGTCGGCCACCTCGTAGGCCTCTTCGACGGTGTGCGGAACGATCGTGCGCGCAGTCTGCTCGCGGTCCCAGGGGCACTCCCGGCGAAGGTGCCGGGTCAGCTCCTGAAGGTCGAGGAGCGCCTCCGCCAGGCTCATTCGAAGACCCTACTGGGTCTCGGTCGGCGCCTCGGGGACCTCCGGCGGCTCGTAGCCCGCCGCGTAGCTCACCTTGCCCTCGTACTTCTTGCGTAGATCCTCGGCCCAGGCCGACATTGCCTCGTTCCGCTGCGACTGGAGCAGTGTCGTCCGGATGGACGCTCTGACCTTCGCGAGCGGGGTCGCCTTCGCCGGACGCACCGGTGACAGCGCCTCGATGACGTGGTAGCCGTAGGTCGTCTTCACGGGCTTGGACACCTCGCCCTCTTTCAGCTCGAACGACACCTTGTCGAACTCCGGAACGGTCTGACCTCGCGTGATCGTCAACTCACCGCCCGAGTCCTTGCTGCCGGGATCGTCGGAGTTCGTCTTCGCGAGCGACTTGAAGTCGCCGCCTGCCTCCAGCTCGGCGTAGATCTCCTCAGCTCTCGCCTTGCTCGCCTCGAAGTCGACTGTCTTTCCATCCGAACTCTTCTTCGCGATGAGGATGTGCCGGACGTCCCGCGACTCGGGTGATCCGTACTGCGACTGGTTCTGGGTGTAGTACGCGAGCACGTCCTGGTCCGTGACCTTCGCATCCTTCGTGACCTCTTCGTACAGCTTCTGGTACAGCACAGACGTCTCGAGCGTCGACCGGTAGTCCGCGGCCGTGAAGCCCTGCTCCTTCAGTGCTTCCTCGTACTCCTTCCGGGTCCAGCCGCGGCTCTTGATCAGCTCGTTCTCGGCCTTGTCGACGTCCTGTTCCGTCACCTCGACCCCGAGGTCGGCGGCGGCCTGCCTGAGCTCTTCGCGCTGGACGAGGTACGCGACGTACTGGGTCTGGATCGACTGGTACTCGGGTGTCCCCGCCTTCGGGAACTCGCGCTTCGTCGCCTGGTATCCCTTCTTCGCCGCATCCAGGAGCTTGTCGAGCTCCTCCTTCGAGATCTCGCTGCCGTCGACGACCGCGATCGAGCCCGACGGGACGTCGACGGCGCCTCCGCACGCGGACGCGATGAGGGCGGCGGTCGCCCCGAGGACGACGAGTGTGACGCGGACGAGGTTCATGCGAAGCCGAGTTCTTATAGCGGAGGCGGTGTTAGGCACACGTTGCGGACTGTTCGAGAGCTGGGGGTCGATCGGTTCGAATGCGCAAGAAAAAAGGCCGCAACTCAAGCGGCCAGGCGAGCCTGGACGATAGCATCGGGAAGTTCCAGCGCGCGCTCGAGCGTCTCGACTCGCAGGGAGACCTCGCGCTTCTGGGTGGAGTAGATCGCCGTCGGCTCCTTCCCGACGAGCGCTCGGACCTCCACCGAGCCCAGCGCGAGCGGCCCGATCGTCGCCCGTCCTCCGCGGTAGACGAGGTAGTCGGCGCCGAGGCGAGCGAGCTTCAGCTTCGCCTCCTGGATCGCGAACAAGTTCCCGACGGGCTCGGGCAGCGGACCGTAGCGATCCTCGGTCGCGGCGAGGAGCTCCCTGAGGTCGTCCTCGCCCTCGACGAGGGCGATCCTGCGGTGGAGGTCGATCTTGAGCGCCTCGGCTGCGACGTACGTGGCCGGCACGTACGCGTCCACCCGAGCGTCGACGCGAACCGGCCGAGCGACGACGCGCCGGCTGCCGGAGAGCTCCGCCACGGCCTCGTCGAGCATCTCGACGTACAGCTCGAACCCGAGCGCGGCGACGTGTCCCGACTGCTCGGGCCCGAGCAGGTCTCCGGCGCCGCGGATCTCGAGGTCGCGCATCGCGATCTGGAACCCTGAGCCGAGCTCCGTGTGGTCGGCGAGGGTCGACAGCCGGGCGCGCGCCTCGGGCGTGAGCTCGGATGCCTCCGGGTAGAAGAGGTAGGCGTACGCGAGGACATCGGAGCGGCCGACCCGCCCACGGATCTGGTAGAGCTGCGCGAGCCCGAGCGCATCGGCACGCTCGACGACGAGCGTGTTCGCCTGCGGGATGTCGATGCCCGACTCGATGATCGTCGTCGAGACGAGCACGTCGGCATCTCCCGCGAGGAACGCGTGCATCCGCTCCTCGAGGTCGCGCTCTGACATCTGGCCGTGCGCGACGAGGAACCGAAGATCGGGACAGAGCTGCTCGAGCTTCGTCGCGGCCTCGTCGATCGACTCGACCCGGTTGTGGAGGTAGAAGGCCTGACCTCCGCGCGCGTGCTCACGCTCGAGCGCCGTCTTCACGAGCTCGTCGTCGTACTCGCCGACCGTCGTGCGAATCGGGCGGCGCCCGAGCGGCGGTGTCTCGATGATCGAGATGTCGCGCAAACCCGAGAGCGACATGTGGAGCGTTCGTGGAATCGGAGTCGCCGAGAGGGCGAGAACGTCGACCTCGAGCCGGAGCGAGCGCAGGAGCTCCTTCTGGGAGACGCCGAAGCGCTGCTCCTCGTCGAGGACGACGAGACCGAGGTTCTGCGGGATGACGTCCCGCGAGAGGATCCGGTGCGTACCGACGAGGACCTCGACCTTCCCCGCCCGGAACTCGTCGAGAGTCCTGGTCTGATCCGCCTTCGAACGGAACCGCGAAACCATCTCCACGCGTACAGGGAAGTCGCGATAACGCTCTCGAAACGTGTTCCAGTGCTGTTCGGCGAGGATCGTCGTCGGGCAGAGAACGAGCGTCTGACGACCGTTCAGGGCAGCGGCGAACGCGGCACGCACGGCGACCTCGGTCTTGCCGAAGCCGACGTCTCCGCAGACGAGCCGGTCCATCGGCCGCGGCGCTTCGAGATCCTCTTTCACCGCCTCGATCGCCTGCTGCTGATCGTCCGTCTCCCGGTACGGGAACGAGCTCTCGAGGCGCTCGAGCCAGTCGCTCGAGAGATCGAGCGCCTGACCGGGGGCCTGCTGTCGCCTCGCGTACAGCGACAGAAGTTCGCCCGCGAGCTCCCGGACCGACGCGCGGGCACGGCTCTTCAGGTTGTGCCAGGCCTTCCCCCCGAGCTTCGAGAGGGAGGGCGTCCGAGCATCCGCCCCGATGTAGCGGGAGACCTTCGGAAGCTGCTCGTGCGGGACATACAGGCGGTCCTCGCCCTTGAACGCGAGGTAGAGGTAGTCGCGCGTGACCCCGGCGACCTCCTTCGTCTCGAACCCGAGGAGCCTCCCGACCCCGTGATCCTCGTGGACGACGTAGTCGCCGGTGCGCAGGTCCGCGAACGACTGGAGCGCGCGACCGAGCCTCGCGTCGGCGCGCGGGGGTCGCTTGCGGAACACCTGGGCGTCGGGCAGGAGGGCGAGGCCGAGGTCGCGCCAGACGAAGCCGCGCCGGGCCGCGCTGACGACGAAGTGAAGCGAGGCGTCGGAAGGAAGCGCGTCGAGGCCCTCGTCCACGACAGCGTCGTTTTTGCGGAGCAACCGCTGCGTGCGCTGCGCCTCTCCGCGATGCTGGAACGTGACGACGACGCGGCGTCCCTGCCGAAGCATGCCCGCGAGCTCGTTCTCGGCTTCGGCGATCCCGCGCGCGGCGATAGCAGGGCGCTGTGCCTCGAACACGTGCGGCTGCGAGCGCGGGAGCGGCTCGAGCCTGGCGGCGCCGTCGAGGGGTTGGCGCTCCAGGCCCTCCTCCTCCCAAAGCTGGCTCACGTCGTCGACCTGCCAGACGACGTCGGGCGCTTTCTCGAGCAGCGAAACGCGATCGTCGGGTCGCTCGGCGGCGTCCTCGAGCGCGTCCGGATCGTGGAGCCGCTCGCGCGCGGGATGGATCACCGCGTCGTCGACCCCATGGAGCGCGCGCTGGGTGAACGGCGAGAACGCCCGGATCTGCTCGATCTCGTCTCCGAAGAGCTCGATTCGAAGCGGCTCGCGGCCCGTGCTCGGGAAGACGTCGACGATCCCGCCGCGCACCGCGATCTGCCCGCGCTCTTCCGCCCGTTCCACACGGTCGTACCCGGCGAGCGTCAGCGCCTCCACGAGTGAGTCGATGCCCGGCATGTCACCCGGTGCGAGGCGCACGGCCTCGGGACGTTCGTGCACGGGAGGCATGCCCTCCGCGAGCGCCCGCGCAGAGACGCAGACGAATCCTCCGCCCGCGAGCACGTCGAGCGCGCGGGCTCGCTCGCCGACGAGGTGGGCGGGGGGCTCGAGACCGGAGCCGGCGCGAACGCCGCGGCTCGGGAGGAGCGCGACGCGGGTCGGATCGCCGTACCAGGCGACTGCCTCGGCGATGTCCCGCGCCTCCTCGTCCTCCGCGAGCAGGCACACGAGCGGGCGCGCGAGCTCCTCGTGCAGCGCGGCGAGTACGAGCGGAAGCGCGGGCTCGGAGACGCGGGCGGCCACCGGGAAGTCGGCGAGGAACGCGCGAAAGCGCTCGCTCGAGGCGAGCTCGGAGACGAGGCCGAAGAGCGCTGATGTCGATGGGTCCATACGGCTGGCGGGAACGGCGTCCCGCGGGGTCATCGTAGCCGCGACGGTCAGGTCTTCCGGTGCGAGTCGGACGCCTCGTCTGGGACTACAACCACCCCCAGGGGCTCCCCCCGTGCCCTTACAACGACGTTACCCGGGGAAACTGCGCGAAAGTCGAAGAAACGTGCCAAGTGTCGCAACCCGCCGGGCTCAGTTGAAACGCTGCTGCGTGGCGTCGAGGCCCTCCGAGAGCAACGACTCGACGGCATCCGCAGCGCGCGCGACGATCCCGTCGCGGTCCTCGTGCGGCTCGAACGGCGCGAGCACGTAGTCAGCGACGTCTCGTGGATCTCCGCGCCCCGGCCGGCCCACTCCGATTCGCAGCCGGAGGAACTCGGGCGTGCCGAGCGACTGGGCGATGGAGCGCAGACCGTTGTGCCCAGCGAGCCCTCCCCCCAGACGAGCCTGTAGTCGCCCGACCTCGAGGTCGACGTCGTCGTGGACGACGAGCACAACCTCGGCGGCGGCCTTGAAGAACCGTGCCGCGGCGGAGATCGAGCGGCCGGACTCGTTCATGTACGTCTCGGGCTTCAAGAGCGCAACCCGCGCCTCCCCGACTCTCGTCTCCGAGAGCCGCCCGTTGAACTTCGACTTGAACGTCGCGCCGTGCCGCCGCGCGAGCTCGTCCACCACCATCCAGCCAACGTTGTGGCGGTCGCGCTCGTACCGCGCACCCGGATTCCCGAGGCCTGCGATGAGCAGGTCGAGCGTCGAGGCCGAAGCGCCCCGACGGAAGAGACGCATGGCTATTCCTCGGAGTCGGGCTCGGAGGGCTCGCCGGCCTCGGCGGCCTCCACCTCGGGTGCACCCTCAGCGGCTGCCTCCTCGGCTGCAGCGAGATCCGCCTCTTCGATCTCCGCGTATCCGCGAGGCATCGACACCGTTGCGATCACGGTCTCGTGCGGGTCGTCGAGGAACGTGACGCCTTCGATCTCGGGGATCTCCGCCAGCCGGAGAACGTCCCCGACCTCGAGCGCGCTGATGTCCACGTCGATGTGCTCGGGAACGTCCGCAGGAAGAGCCTCGACCTGGAGCTCGCGACCCACGAGCGATAGGACACCGCCGGACTTCACGCCGACCGACTCGCCGACGAGGTGCACGATGACCGTCGCGTGGATCGGCTGGTCGAGTCGGACCTCGCGCAGGTCGATGTGTGAGATCGTGCCGCGAATCGGGTCCTGCTCGTACTCGGCCAGGATCGACGGGTGCACGGTCTTCTGGCCCTCGATGACGACGTCGAGGATGGCGTGCAGCCCCGAGGGTCCGGTCATGGCAGCCCTGAGCTCGCGCTCGGGAACGACGATTGCGCGAGAATGGCCGTTGCCGTAGAGCACGCCGGGAATGAGCCCCTGCGCGCGCAGGCGTCGCGATCGGCGAGAGCCGAGCTCCTCACGTTCGCGCACCTCGAGCTTGAGCCTGTCTCCGGACACGGCCGCGGATTGTAGCGACGCACGCTCCCGAGAGGGCCTGATCCGTGAGTGATCGAGCGTACCGCCAGGCTGAGCTCACCGGCGAGACGATCAGACTCGCCGAACCGTTCGCGTACGTCGCAGACGCTCTAGAACAGCTGGTTCTCGCCGCCGAAGATCGCTGACACGGACTCGTCGGCGAACACGTTCATGATCGTCTCGGCAAGCAGACCGGAGACGGTGAGCACCGTCATGTTCTTGGGCCGGCGGAGGGGATCGACGGGCACCGTGTCCGTCACGACGATTCCGGCCAGATCGGCCATCGCGAACCGTTCGAGCGCGTCCGTGGCGAAGAGGCCGTGGGTCGCGAAGACCCAGACCTGCTCGGCGCCGGCCTCCGTGAGCGCGCGCGCGCCGGCGAGAAGCGTGTGCCCCGTCGAGATGTTGTCATCGCCGACGATCGCGATCTTGCCCGCCACGGGGCCAGTGATCTCGGTGACCGACGCAACGTCACGCGATGGTCGGGTCTTGTTCATGATCGCGAAGTCCGCGTCGATCATCTCCGCAAAACGGACGGCGTGCTTCGCACGGCCCGCATCCGGAGCGACCGACACGATCCGATCACCGGTCAGGCCGAGATCGCGAAAGTACTGCGCGAACAGCGGCAGCGCCGTCATGTGGTCGACCGGGATCGTGAAGAACCCCTGAATCTGTCCCGCATGAAGGTCCATCGTGAGCAGACGGTCGGCCCCGGACGCCTGGATCATGTCCGCGAGCAATCTGCTCGAAATCGGTTCCCGCGGCTTTGCCTTTCGGTCCTGCCGCGAGTACGGGAACCACGGGATGACCGCCGTGATGCGCTTCGCCGAGGCGAGTCGTGCGGCCTGGATCATGAACAGCAGCTCAATGATGTTCTGGTCGACGGGGCGACATCCGGTCTGGACGACGAACACGTCCGCGCCACGGACTGACTCGCAGTAGCGACAGTACGTCTCCCCGTTCGCGAACGTCGTGAGCTCGATCTCGCCGAGCTCGACGCCCAGCTGCTCCGCGATCTTCGCCGCCAGCTCCGGATGCGAGCGGCCGGCGAACATCATCAGCCGCTTCCGCGGCGTCAACGGGATCGCGTGTCCCGTCGTCATCGCGACCCGAGGAACGTCAGCCTCGAGCCCGGGCAGGGTTTGGTCAAGCGTCCCGGTTTCCACCGCGTCCTTCCTTGTTCACCTGCTTCGCGCGCGCGATCGCCAGCGCCCCGGAGGGGACATCCTCGGTGATGACGGATCCAGCTCCAATCCATGCGTGGTCGCCGATCGAGACCGGGGCGACGAACGTATTGTCGACACCCGTCCTGACGTTGCTCCCGATGGCCGTGCGCTGCTTCACGCGCGTGTGCGCCTGATTGGCGGTGATGTTGCCCGCGGCGATGTTGGAATCGGATCCCACGTCGGCATCACCGAGGTATGTGAGATGAGGCACTTTCGTCCGCTCGCCGATGACTGAGTTCTTGATCTCTACGAACGTGCCCGCTTTGGCCCCCGCCTCGAGCACCGTGCCGGGGCGAAGGTAACAGAACGGACCGACGGTGGCACGTTCTCCCACGATCGCGCCGTCGAGCACTGCATGAGGCCCGACCTCCGCGCCCTCGGAAACGCGCGAGGCGCCACGAATGACGGTGAACGGATGGATCACCGCATCCGGCTCGAGAACGGTCTCGGCGTCGATCCAGGTCGTCTCGGGATCGACGATCGTGACGCCTGCCTGCATGTGTTCCGCGTTGATCCGATCGCGTAGCGCCGCAGCGGCCGCAGCCAGCTCCGCCCGCGTGTTCACACCCTCCGTCTCCACAGGATCTCCTCCCTTGTGCACAGCGACACGCCCCCCGGCCGAAGCGAGAAGCGCGATCGAATCCGTCAGATAGAGCTCGCCCTGGACGTTGTGCGGAGAGAGGCGATCCAACACCGGCCACAACTTGTCCCCGCGAAAGACGTAGATGGACGAGTTGACTTCGCGCACGGCACGCTGCGCGGCAGACGCGTCCCCGTACTCGACGATCTCCGCGAGTCCGCCGTCGGCGTTCCGAAGCACCCGTCCGTACTGCTTCGGATCGCCCGGCTCGAACGAGAGCACCGTCGCCCATGCCTGTTCCCGATCGTGAGTCGCCACCAACTCGCCGAGGAGCCCGTGAGTTAGGAGCGGAGTGTCACCCGAGAGCACGAGCACATTCTCGACCCGGCCCTCGAGCGCGGCGCGCGCAGTGCGAACCGCGTCGCCCGTCCCCAGGGGAGCCTCCTGCACGGCGATCTCGAGCCCTCTGAAGCCGTCCGCCGTCGCGGGTGAAGCGACCACGACGATCGGGTCTGCCCCAAGCTCCCTCGCGGACGCCAGCACCCAGTCGACCATGCGCCGTCCGAGCAGTGGATGTTGATGCTTCGGGACATCGGAGCGCATGCGCGTTCCGAGACCCGCGGCCATCACGACCGCGCCGAGCTTCGGCTGTCTCGCGCTCATGCTCGATGTTCTCCGGGAGCCCGGTTGTGCCGCCCGATACCTCTAGTCTCGCATGTCGCGGCCGTGCTCACGCCGGTTGCGCAGCCTCGGGCTCGACGCGCGTTATCTCGAGCAGGTATGCGACCATGACGTCCTCGTCGGCGACCTTGATGTGGTACGCGTCCGAGAGCTGCTCGACCCGCTCGATCTGCGCGCGGTTCTCCTCGAAGACCGGCTCGAACGGGAAGAAACTGTAGTCCGCGACGCGAGCGGCAAGCCCATGCTCGGCGAGCAGCGCCTCGGTCTGCGCCTGACCGATGATCGACAGCTGCATGAGGAGCGCCGTCCCGTCGGGGGCGAGCATGCTCGGCAGGAGCCGGATGAAGTGGTCGATGAGGTTCCGTCCCCAGTAATCGAGCGGGCGGTGGCCGGTCGGCTCCTCGTACGGATCGACGGGCATCTGGTACAGGCTCGCCACGACGAGGTCGAATCGCTCACGGGGCTCCCAGTGGAAGAAGTTGACCGGTTCTCCGGTGACGCGATCGGCGACGCCGTTGCGGAACGCGTTGGCGAGCGTGTTCGCGACCGCGTTACGGTCGATGTCGATCGCATGCACGCGCTCCGCGCCGTTGAGCGCGAGCTGGACAGCCAGAATGCCGCATCCGCAACCGACGTCGATGCACCTGAGGCCCTCGCCCACACCGCTCGTGAAGAGCGACTTCCAGACGAGGTAGCTGCCGGTCGTGGGCACGAACACTCCCTCCTCGACCGCGAGGTCGGGGAACGGAAGGGGGTAGAGAGAGCGACCGCGGTCGTCCCGCCACATGTCGGCCGCCGCACGGTCCGGCTCGACCAGTAGCTCCTCGTCGACGAGTGGCCGTCGATGTCCAGGCTTCGTGTCGGCGAGCTCCGTGACGAGCGCGCGGATGTGCTCGGGCGTCACCCCGCAGCAGCCACCGATGATCTGCGCTCCCTCGTCCCGCCACTCACGTGCCAGCGCCGCGTACTCGACCGGCCCGACGAGATCGTCGAACCGCCATTCGTGCCCCCCGTAGTCGCCGAGGTTCGGATAGACCCCGAGCGGGAGCGACGTGTAGTCCCGAAGCCACGAGATCATCCCCGGAACGTGCTCGACCGGAAGGCAGTTGATGAGGAGCGCTCCGACGCCCATCTCCTCGAAGCGGCGCGCTGCGCGACCGAAGAGATCGCCTTCCGGTGGGCCCCAATGCTGTCCCTGCACTCCGCAGACACCGTGCCGGCAGCGGCGAAAGGACAGCCAGACCGGCAACTCAGTCTCGACCAGGACCTCGATCGTCTCGAACGTCCTCGGCTCGCGGATCAGCGTCATCGTCTCCATGAGGATCAGATCCGGAGGATCGTCGGCGAGCGCTCGGGTCAGCAGCTCGAGCGTCTCGCGTCGCTCGGGAGAGTTCGCCTCCTCCGAGATGGCGAACGCGACGGCGCACTCTCCGGCGCGACCGGCCTCGTCGACCGCCTGTCGCGCTAGCCGCACTCCCATCCGTGCGACGTCCATCCAGTGCTGGGCCTCGACCAGCCGTGATGCACCTCCGAGCCCGATCTCGGGAGCGGAGAGGATCGACCAGGTGTCCGTCGAGATCACGTGGCAGCCAGTCGTCGCGTAGGTTCGGTGAACCTCGAGCACTGCTCGGGGCGCGCGATAGAGAGCCCAGGTCCCCCAGAGATCGCCGTCCTCGGCAGGCGAACGATGTCGTTGGAGCTCCGTCGCTACACCTCCGTCGAGGACGACGAGCCGATCGTCCGCGATCATCCGCTGCAGGTGCTCGTACGCCGTGGACGTACGTGCCGTGGCCGACGTCGAGGCGGTCATCGCCGGGTCAGGGTAGTCGGCTCGAGCACACGTCGGAGCTGCGAGAGGCTGGGGCGCCAGGATTCGAACCTGGGATCACGGGACCAAAACCCGTTGCCTTACCACTTGGCCACGCCCCACGGCTGAGGGTCATCTTGCCACTCGCGGCGCAGCCTCTATGTCCGTTCACACCGGCCGGGCGAGCTTGGTGGTTCCGGCGCGACTCAACTCCGCGACGGCGCGCTCGGCGTCGGCGGCGTGCTCGAACAGGCCGTACACGGTCGGACCGGCGCCCGTGACGTCCGCGCGGAACGCGCCGAGCTCCTCGAGCCGTGCGGCAAGAGCGGAGGACGCGAGGTCGTTGCGCGGTAACCGGGCGAGGTCTCGCACCTTCTCGACTCGAGCGAGGGCGTCGAGCAACGCGGCGCGCCGCCCGTCGAAGCCCGCGACACCGTTTCGTGCGTCGAAGGCCCGATATACGGCTCGGGTCGACTCCTTCGTCCGACCATGTGGCACAACGAGCACGACGAGATAGTCCGTCGGAAGATCGGCGGCCTCGAGCTCCGTCCCGTCGCCGGTGGCGAGTTGCGCTCCCTCGCGAAGGAAGAACGGCACGTCTGCTCCGATCGCGGCGGCGATCGCGTGAAGCGCCGGCGGAGACATCGGTTCGGGGAGGTCCGCGTTCGCGAGGGCGAGCGCGCACGCTGCGTCCGAGCTTCCGCCGCCGAGGCCGGCAGCGACGGGAATCCGCTTGTCGACACGGACCCGCCACCGCCGTACGAGACCTGCGCTGTCTGCAAGTGCGTCGAGCGCGGCACGCACGAGCGTGTCGTCGTCGAACCCGTCGACGGTCATCGAGACCGACGGCTCGAGCTCGATCTCGTCCGCGACATCCACCCTCTGGAGCACGGTCGCGACCTCGTGTTTCCCGTCGTCGCGAAGCGGGCCCACGACGAGCGCGAGGTTGATCTTCGCGAACGCCTGCGCGCGCCTCATCGGAGGGCTTCCGCCAGCGCCACGAACTCGCTCGGTTCGAGCTCCTCCGCACGAGCCTGCGGTGAACGGTGGATGCTGCCCAGCGCCTCTTCGACCCGCTCGCGCGACGCGAGCCCGGAGATCGCAATCGAGTTCGCCAGCGTCTTTCGGCGATGAGCGAACGCCGCCTCCACGACGGCTCGGACACCGGTGGGTGGTGCCGCGCCGGTGCGAGCGAACGCGACGAGCGCCGACTCGACCCGCGGCCGCGGGCGGAACACGGTCGACGCCACTGCGTGAAAGCCGGTCTTTCGCGCCATCAGTTGGACGAGGACGGAGACGGCTCCGTAGGCCTTGGTGCGTGGCACTGCGAAGAACCGGTCGGCGACCTCACGCTGAACCATCACGCACCAGTGCTCCAGGGGCGGAGTGTGCTCGAGCGTCTCCACGACGAGGGGTGTGGCAACGTTGTACGGGAGGTTCGCGACGAGCTTTCGAGGCTGCGGATCGAGAGCGCCGAGATCGAGCGCGAGCGCGTCGGCGAAGATCAGCCGCACGTTCTGGTGGGCGCCGAGCGCGGCCTCGAGCGGCTCGCGGAGCGCACGGTCGAGCTCCACCGCATGTACGAGGCGGACGCGCGCCGCAAGGTAGCGCGTGAGGACTCCCAGGCCGGGGCCGACCTCAAGCACGACGTCGTCCGGCCGCAGGTCTGCGAGCCGACCGATGACGCCGAGGATGTTCTCGTCGACGAGGAAGTGCTGACCGAGAGCCTTCTTGGGGACCACGCTCACGGGAGGCCGAACGCGGCGCTGGCGTTCACGTGGGTTCGGGCGGCCACGGCGTCACGGTCCTCGTCGCGGGCGGACGCCAGGACCGCGATCGTGTGAGTCACGAATGCGGGCTCGTTGCGCCGTCCCCGCAGGGGCTGTGGAGCGAGGTACGGGCTGTCCGACTCGACGAGGATGCGATCCGGGGGCACCGCCTTCGCTGCTTCGCGGAGCTCCGACGCCTTTGGATAGGTGACATTGCCGGCGAACGACACGTAGTACCGACGATCGAGCGCAGTCGAGAGCAGCCCCGGAGACGAGAAGCAGTGGAGGATCACGGTCCCGCCGAAGGGTGCAAGGGCCGCAGCGGTCTCACCGGCCGCCTCGCGGCTGTGGACGACGACCGGGAGCGAGAGATCGTCGGCGAGAGCGAGCTGGGAATCGAAGAGCCTGCGTTGCTCGAGCGGCGATGCGAACCGGCGAACGGTGTCGAGCCCTGTTTCGCCCACGGCGATCGCTTTCGGGTGGGAGAGCAGCTCACGGAGCTCGTCCAGCCGCGTCGCTTCCGCAGTCCCGGCTTGATGGGGATCGACGCCCAGGGCGGCGAAGACCTCCTCGTTCGCATCCGCGATCTCCAGTGCGGCACGAGACGAGTCGATGCCGGTCCCGATCGTGACGATGCGCATCACGCCTACGGCGCACGCCCGCTCGACGAGGGTCGCGGCCGGCTCGTCGCACGCGTCGAGATGCGCGTGCGAGTCGGTCACGCGGCCGGGATCTCCTCGTCGGCCCCGTCCAGCCGCTCGTGCAGGGCCGCCTCCATCCGTCTGAGCTCACCCGCGACGACTTCGTCGGCGTCCAGCTTGGCGAAGAGCGGTGTCGGCTCCCGAAGTGCCTGACCGGCGGGGAGCTGGCTCGGCTCCCAGCTTCCGCTCCAGCTCTCGTAATCGCCGGTGAGCACGACGTGTTCTGTGTCCTCCTCGCGCACCCTGGCGAACTCGAGGCCCCCCGCGATCGTGCCGTCGTACCCGAGCATCTCGTGCAGCCGTTGTGCCGAGAAGGGCAGGAAGGGCGCCAGTAGCACCTTCAGGCTGTCGACGGCTCTCAGCGCCACGTACAGGACCGTGGCCGTGCGCTCGCGATCGGTCGCGAGACTCGCCCACGGAGCTTGCTCGGCGACGTACTGGTTGCCGAGGCCCGCAAGGCGCATGGCCTCCTGCAGGGCGCTCTTGAAACGGGCACCTTCGATCAGCGAGCCAACCGACGCGAATCCTTCGTCGACTGCTCGAAGCAGCCGCTCGTCCGATTCGACGAGCGGCCCGGGCTCCGGCACGACGCCGAAGTTCTTGTAGGAGCTCTGCAGCGTGCGGTTGACGAGATTTCCCCATGTCGCAACGAGCTCGTCGTTGTTGCGGCGTACGAACTCGGACCAGGTGAAGTCCGTGTCCTGGGTCTCGGGCCCCGCGATGGTGAGGAAGTAGCGAAGCGCATCCGCGTCGTAGCGGCTCAGGAAGTCACGCACGAGGATCTGCACGCCTCGGCTGGCGCTGAACTTCTTCCCCTCCATCGTCAGGAACTCGCTCGAAGCGACGTTGTCGGGCAGCTCCAGTCGGCCGCGCGCAGCACCGAACACGCCACCTTCGCCATAGCCGAGCAGCATGCTCGGCCAGATCACGGTGTGGAAGACGATGTTGTCCTTGCCCATGAAGTACGTGTGTTCGGCGTCGGGGTTCTGCCACCAATCGCGCCACGCGTCCGGCTCGCCGCGGTTCCGGGCCCACTCGATCGATGCCGAGAGGTAGCCGATCACCGCGTCGAACCAGACGTAGATCCGCTTGTCGTCACGGTGTTCGTAGCCGTCGACGGGGATCCGGACGCCCCAGTCGAGGTCCCGCGTGATCGGGCGGGGCTTCACCTCCTGGACGAAGTTGAGCGAGAAGCGCCTGACGTTCGGGCGCCAGTGGCCCTGCCCCTCGATCCAGTCGGTGAGCTGCTCCTTGAACGCCGGCAGATCCAGGAAGAGGTGCTTCGTCCTTCGGAAGACCGGTGGCGTACCGTCGATCTTCGACCGCGGATCGATCAGGTCCGTGGGGTCGAGCTGGTTGCCGCAGTTGTCGCACTGATCACCGCGGGCGCTCTCGTATCCGCAGATCGGGCACGTGCCCTCGATGTAGCGATCGGGAAGCGTGTGCCCGCTCGAGGCCGAGAACGCGCCGAGCGTCTCCCGCTCGACGACGTACCCCTTGTCGTAGAGCGTCCGGAACACGTCCCGCGTGACGTCGTGGTGGTTCTGCGTCGTCGTGCGCGTGAAGAGATCGTACGAGAGTCCGAGATCTCGCAGGTCCTCGCGAATCAGCTCGTTGAAGCGCTCCGCGGTCTCACGCGGTGACTCGCCAGCGGCGTCCGCGGCGACCATGACCGGCGTGCCGTGCTCGTCGGTCCCGCTCACCATGAGGACGTCGTTCCCACGGAGCCGGTGGTAGCGAGCGAACGTGTCCGACGGCACACCGAACCCCGCCACATGACCGATGTGGCGCAGTCCACTGGCGTACGGCCACGCCACCGCTACGAGGATCTTCCTGGGGATCATCGCCCAACTCACGGCTGCCAATGATAGGGAGTCGCTTTCGCACGACCCGCCCGGCTCCGAGGCAGCCCATGAGCAGCGCGAGGGCGAGCGATCCAGCGATGAGGACGGGGAAACCCAGCCGGGTCGGGGACAGGGAAGAGCGAACCGAAACGGCGTCACGAGCGGACGGGTCCGTCCGGACGAGGCGAGCACGTGGAGTGCCGCGCGTGCTCCGGAGCGAGCTCGAGGTCGCGAGATCGGTCCGGGCCCGTCGCTCACGAGGCGAAACACGCGTCGGTGCCCGGCCGCCGCGATGTATCCCGGGGCTCATCTGCGGCCCGCTGACGACCCCTGCCAGCAGAGCGCGAGTCGAGGCCGCTGAACCCGTGGTCGCGCGCATCGTGGTCACCACCCGCGGAGCCTCACGGACCGGGTTCGCGCGGGCCCGCATCCGGCTCTCGGCCCTCACCGGAGCGTGCGTCGTTCGGTCACCCACGGGTGCGGCCACGGCGCGCGGCGACTCCGGGGTAGGGGGCTGCGCTGCGCCGGGCTCAGGTGCGATCACCGGTGGAACCGAGGTGGCGGGGGCCGTCTCCGGCGGGGCGGGTGGGGCAGGCGACGGCGCGGGAGGCGGAGCCGCCGCCGCGGGAGGAGATGCGGGTGCGGGCGTTGGCTGCGGAGCCGGGGCGGGCGGCGCCGCGGGTGCCGGCGGAGGGTTGGTGGGGGCACCCCGCGGCGGAAGCAGCGAGAGCGGATCGACGTACGTGTCACCCTCCCCGACGCGTATGCCGAGATGGACGTACGGCACGGGGTGCTCGGGCTCCCCGGAGGGCCCGGCCTCGGCGATCATCTCGCCCTCTTGAACGTCCGCGCCACGCTTCACCTGCAACGGGCCGAGGTGCGTGAGTGACGCCTTGTGTCCGTCAGCCGTCGAGATCGTCACCGTGAACCCGTGGGTGGGCACCTGCCCCGCGAAGGTGACCTCCCCGCTCACGGGGGCTGTCACCGCAGACGCACCGCCGAGCGCGATGTCCACACCACGATGCTGTCCACCTGCGTACTGGTTGTCACCGAGGGAGAACTCCCGAAGGATCGGCCCGTCGGCAGGCCACGCCCACGCCCAGGAGGTCGGCGCGAAGACGAGGGCGCAGGAGACCGCAGTGCTGGCGACGACAGCCCATCTCGTTGCCCGTCGGGTGAACATGGCTCGACCGTAGCGCCTGGTTCTCGTGGGAGCAACGCAATTGACTGTCTTGTCACAGAGAGCCGCGGTAGAGATCGTTCCTGGACACGCCGGTGAGCCTCGCCACGAGGTCGGCTGCCTTCCGGCGGGGTACTCCGGCAGCGACGAGCTCGGCCACGGCCGCCATCGTCTCGGCGGGAGGTGCCTCGTCGGCGGCGACGTCCCCGACCGAGCCGATGACGATCGTGATCTCGCCCCGCGGTGGAGACGCGAATCGCACCGAGAGCTCACGCAGAGTCCCGCGCGCGACCTCCTCGAACCGCTTCGTCAGCTCACGGCAGACAGCCGCCCGCCGCTCCGGCATCGCATCGGCGAGTACTGCGAGAGATACCGGGAGTCGGCGGGGCGAGTCGAACGCGACCACCGCCCCCGGCCAGCCGCCGATCGCATGGGCGAGTGTGCGAAGCTCACCGGCGCGCCGCGGCAGGTACCCGACGAACTGGTACCGATCGCCAGCGAGTCCGCTGACCACGAGAGCCGTCTCCACGGACGACGCACCGGGGAGAACGGTCACGCTGAAATCACGAGCGGCCGCGGCTCTGATGAGGCGGGTGCCCGGATCGTTGACCCCCGGCAAGCCCGCGTCGGAGACGAGCGCGACCCGCTCTCCCCGCGCGAGGCGATCCAACACCTCGGCTGAACGCGACGCCTCGTTGTGTCGGTGGTAGCTGACGAGTCGCGCGCTGATCCCATGCCGCTCGAGCAGGATGCGTGTCCGGCGGGTGTCCTCGCAGAGGACGACATCGGCCTCGCGCAACTCGCGGAGTACGCGAAGCGTGACGTCGTCGAGGTTGCCGATCGGCGTTGCGCAGACCGCGAGCGGCACGGGGCTAGGCCTCGACGAGCGCCTCGAAGCCGACGAGCCCGGCTCCGACCAGCCCGGCCTCGGCTCCGAGCTCCGCGAGCACGACCCGAAGGCTCTCGTCCGCAGGCGCGATCGCCTCACGTCGGGCCGCATCGCGGGCAGGGCCGAGCACGAGCTCGGCCGCTGCTGTGCCGAAACCACCGCCGACGACTGTGAGATCGGGATCGAAGACGTTCACGAGCGATCCGATCGCCGCTCCGAGCGAGGCGCCGATCCGTACGAGAGCCTCGACGGCTTCCGGGTAGCCGGCCTGTCCCTTCTCGATGAGGACGTAGGCATCGGCGTCCGGTCCGTACAGGTCGCGTGCAGCCCTGTCGCCGGCGTGCCCCGACGCGAGCACCTCGAGATGCCCATGTCCACCGCAGGCGCAAGGCGGGCCGCCTTCCTGAACCACGATGTGCCCGAGCTCGGCCCAACCGCGGAAGAGCCTTCCGTCGATCACGATTCCGCCGCCGACGCCGGTTCCGAGGGTGAACATCACGAGATTGTTGGAGCCTCGCCCCGCCCCTCGCCTCCACTCGGCGAGCGCGGCGACGCTCGCATCGTTCTCGACGCCGACGGGAAGCCCGAAGCGCTCTCGCGTGCGTGCCGCGATATCGATGTCCTCGAGCGGGAGGTTCGTCGCATGCAGGATCCGGCCGGTGCCACGCTCCAGGTTCGACGGGATGCCGAAGCCGATCGCGGCCACACGGTCGTCCAAGAGCTCCTCCACCCCGGCGTCGAGCGCAGCAAGGACGTCGTCCTCGGACTCACCCGGGCTCTGCACCTCGTGCCGAGCGAGGACCTGACCGTCGCGATCGACCAGCCCCGAGAGGATCTTCGTCCCTCCGACATCCAGCCCGATGACGAGGGGATCGGCCACGGCGCGGGCTACCATAGCGCCCCGAATGGTCGAGGGAACGAAGCCCTACCGGCGGTATCGCGGCGGCCGCAAGAAAGGCAGGGTCCCCGTCGCGAGGCCGACTCCCCCCTCGACAGAGCCCGGTCGGATCCCGACCCGGGGACGACGCCGGCGCCGGTGGGGTCGCTGGATCGCGCTCGTACTGCTCGGGCTCGTGATCCTGTTCGCGGCCTGGGGCGCCCTCGGGTATCGCTCGTTCTCGAGCGGCGTCGACCAGGCGAACGAGCGGCTTCCCAGGGCGGCGGAAGCTCGGCTCGCACAACGAGGAGGGTCCATCCTCTCCGACCCGACGACCGTCCTCGTCATCGGAACGGACGGCGGACGCGCGCCCGGGAGGGGCGACGCCAACCGGTCCGACTCGCTCCTGCTGCTTCGGACCGACCCCGGCAAGCACCGCATCTCGTACCTCTCGATCCCGAGGGACCTGAGAGTCGAGATTCCCGGCTACGGAACAGCGAAGATCAACTCCGCGAACCAGATCGGAGGACCCGCTCTCACGATCGCGACCGTGCGTGCGCTGACCGGGCTCCCAGTCGACCACGTGATCGTCGTCGACTTCGACGGCTTCCGAGACCTCATCGACGCTCTCGGCGGGATCACGGTCGACGTTCCGAAGCGGATCCTGTCGAATCCGTTCGATTGCCCGTACAAGCCCGCGAGGTGCCGCGATTGGGAAGGGTGGCGCTTCGCGAAGGGGCCGCAGCACATGGACGGGCGGCGTGCGCTCGTCTACTCGCGGATCCGCACGAACCAGCTCGACCCCTCGGACACCGACATCAGCCGGGGGACGCGCCAGCAGGCAGTCGCGGACGCGGTCGGCGACGAGATCGCGAGCTTCGGGACCTTCCTGCGCCTCCCGTTCATGGGCGACACGCTCGCAGCGCCGCTCGCCACCGACCTTTCGGCGTGGGAGCTCGCGCAGTTCGGTTGGGTGCGCTTCCGCGCCGACTCGGGGCGCTCGCTGCGGTGCAGGCTCGGCGGCGAACCGTCGTCGAGCGACGGCGAGTCGGTTCTCCTCGGCTCGGAGGACAACGTCGCCGTCGTCTCGATGTTCCTCGGGCGCTCGGCGCCTCTCGCACCGCCGAAGGGAACGCTCTACGGCGCCGGCTGTACGCGCCGGCGCTAGACCGCTAGGTCGAGTCGGAGGACGGCTTCGGCTTCGTCTCGCCAGACGCCTTCTCGGCAGGCTTCTCTGCGCTCTTCTCGGCGGCGGCCGCCTCGCCCTCCTTCGGCTTCTTCTTTCCGCGCCCGTAGTCCGTCGAGTAGAAGCCGGATCCCTTGAAGTGCACGGCAACCGGAAAGAGGATCTTCTCCACGGGCCCCGCACCGCACGTGACACAGACCTCCGAGGGCGGATCGGTCATCCGCTGAAAGACCTCGAACGTATGCCCGTTCGGGCAGCGGTACTCGTAGATGGGCACTGGCCGAGAAGGCTAGTCGCTCAATCGGAAAGCCCTGCGTACGAGCTTCGATCAGGTCCGCCGGGGCGGCGACAGCTCTCGCTCCTCTTCGAGGAGCTCGAGATAGCACGGCGCGCTCTCGAACGCCGCGAGGCCGCGCGGCCGCCCGCGTCGGCGCTGGGCGCGTCGGCGCCTGTTCATCGCTGCGAGCGCCGCCGAGGCGCCGACGACGCCACCGAGGACGAACGTCCGAAGACCTTCCCGACGCTTCTCGCCGTCCACCTCCCTGATCTTACGATCCTGCAATGCACGTCTGCGCGCTCGGCGACCTCACACTCGACGTCGTCGTGCGACTGGGCGGACCGATTGCGGTCGGCGGCGATACCGACGCCGAGATCGTGCTCGCGCCCGGTGGACAGGCCGCGAACGTCGCCGCCTGGGCGGCGACGCTCGGCGTGTCAGCCCGGTTCATCGGACGTACCGGTGACGACGAGGCCGGTTCGCTCGCCCGCGCGAGACTCGAGAGGCAAGGGGTCGAGGTCGTCGGGCCCGTGGGCGGCCGAAACGGACTCGTCTGCTCGCTCGTCTCTGCTGACGGCGCCCGCTCGATGGCCTCGGACCGAGGCACGGCCGTGGAACTCCGGCCGAACGACATCGAGATCTCGTGGTTCGAGGGGTGCGACCATCTCTTCGTCTCCGGATACGCGCTCATGCGCGAGCCCGTCCGGAGCGCCGCTGCTCGCGCCGTCGAGCTGG
>DATIBA010000240.1:0-9974 GCA_035457765.1 Gaiellaceae bacterium | reverse complement strand
CGCGCGCAGGGCCGACACCGTAGCTGCCTCCGGCGAGTGGCTTCTCCACACCATCCTCGTCGAGAAACGTCGCATCGAGCGGCTCCGAGTACCGCGTGCCGAACTTGAAGATGTGCCCGACCTCGATCGCGGTCTGGAACCTGAGCGCTCCACCGCACTTCGGGCAACGGTCGCCCTCGAGTGCCTCGCGAATGTCGGCGAAGCGCGGCGTGTAGTCACGCCCCGCCAGCACTCCGAGCAGGTGCCAACCGTCGCGGTTGGCACCTGCGACGTACTGCCCCTCACGTAGTGCCTCGTCCGCGATCACCTCGACGTCGACGCCGATCGGCCCGAGCGAGCCACCTCCGGCCCCGAAGACAGCCCTGATCTCGTCCTCGGTCGCGGGGCGGTAGTCGCTCTCCAGGACGCTCAGCATCTTCGGCTCGGAAAGGCGGTCGTCGCCGCGCACCAGACCCAGGACGAGCGTCCCGTCCGTCGTCACCACGGGCATTGCCTTCGAGGTCGCAGCGGCGTCGATGCCGAGGAGCTCGGCGAGCCCGTCGATCGTCGTCACCCCGGGTGTCGCCACTTCCGAGGGTGCAGCGAGGGAATCGGGGAAGTCGGGTGCGCGCGGAACGCCACGCGCGATCTCCAGATCGGCGGCGTAGTCGGCGTTCTCGCAGGTGACGAGCGTGTTCTCACCAGAGCCCGACGGCGCGAGATAGTCGACGGACTCCTTGCCGCCCATCATCCCCGACTCGGCCTGGACGGCCGAGTACTCGAGCCCGCACCGGGTGAACGTCCGGTGGTATGCCTCCTCCTGCTTGCGGAAGCTCACGTCGAGCCCGTCTTCGTCGCGATCGAACGAATAGGCGTCCTTCATGATGAACTCGCGCACGCGCAGGAGCCCACCGCGTGGCCGTGGCTCGTCGCGGTCCTTGACGGAGAAGTGGTAGAGCATCTGCGGCAGCTGCCGGTAGCTGTGCAGCTCGCGCGCGTGGAACGTGACCGTCTCCTCGTGCGTCATCGGGAGGATGAACCGGCGTCCCGTGCGGTCCTCGAGATGAAAGACCTCGGGAATCGAGATCCGGCCGCTCGCCTCCCACAGCTCGCTCGGCGTGAGCACCGGCATGAGCATCTCCTGCGCTCCGATCGCGTTCTGTTCCTCGCGAATGATCTGGACGACCTTCTGGTGCACGCGCCAACCGAGGGGAAGGAAGGTCCAGACGCCCGCGCTGACTTGCCGGATGTAGCCACCGCGGACGAGCAGCTTGTGCGAGATCGCGTCCGCGTCGGCCGGAGCCTCGCGCAGGGTCGGGATGAAGAGTTGTGACTGCCGGGCGACCATCGGTGCCAGGTGAGACTAGTCGCCCAGTGGAATGAGAGAGGCCTCGGCCATCGCCAAGGCGGCCGGTTTGGCCATCTTGAGCCGTGTCGGCCGTTTCATTCCGGCCGCGATCCACGAGTCGATCTCGGTGAAGAGCTCGTCGACGAGGATCTCCGAGGACACCTTCTTCAGCACGCGCCCGTGCGCGTAGATGAACCCGACGTCGCGCCCGCCGGCGATCCCGAAATCGGCGTCGCCCGCCTCCCCCGGTCCATTCACGGCACAGCCCATGACCGCCACCTCGACCGCCTCCGGATACGCGCGCAACCGCTCCTCGACGATCCGCGCGAGGGTCTCGACGCCTACGTTGTCGCGGCCGCAAGACGGGCATGCGATCATCACCGGCCCGCGTTCCCTGAGGCCGAGCGCCTTCAGGATCTCCCAAGCGACCTCGACCTCCTTCACCGGGTCGGCAGTGAGGGAGACTCGAAGCGTGTCGCCGATCCCGTCCGCGAGCAGCGTCCCGATTCCGACCGCGCTCTTGATCCCGCCCGCGAACTCCGTGCCCGCCTCGGTCACGCCCAGGTGGAGTGGGTACGGCACTTTCGCGGCGAGAATCCGGTACGCGCGAATCATCGTCGGCACGTGCGTCGCCTTCACCGAGATCTTGAACTCGCGGTAGTCGAGCTTCTCGAGCAGCTCGACCTCTTCGAGAGCGGCTGCGACGAGCGCCTCCGCCTGATCCCTCCGGGCGAGCTCGTGCAGGTGCTTCGGCAGCGAGCCGGAATTCGCACCGATGCGCATCGCGATCCCCGCTCTCTTGGCGGCGGTGACGACCTGCTCGACCTTCTCGGGACCGCCGATGTTGCCGGGGTTGATACGCACCGCCGCAACGCCCGCGTCGATCGCCTTCAACGCGAGCGATGCGTTGAAGTGGATGTCGGCGATCACCGGAATCGGCGATAGTCGAACGATCATCGGCAACGCGGCCGCATCCTCGTTCTTCGGCACCGCCACTCGCACGATCTCGCATCCAGCGGAGGCGAGGGCCGCGACCTGAGCCGTCGTCGAGGTGACGTCGTGCGTCTTCGTGAGCGTCATCGACTGGACGGCGACCGGCGCGCCGCCTCCGACGGCGACGTTTCCGACGTGGATCTGGACCGTGCTCGCCACGGCTAGAGCGTAGCCCGCTCCGTCAGGAGAGCTTTCCGATGTCGTTCGAGAGCCCGACGAAGAAGAGCAAGAGGACGATCGCCAGACCGACGACCGAGACGCGCTCGTAGATCTCGCGTCGTACGAAGCGGCCGCGCGCGCCCTCGACCAGCGCGAACAGAATGTGGCCACCGTCGAGCGGGAGCAGCGGCAGGAGGTTGAGGAGCGCGAGCGACAGCGAGATGACGCCCAGCACCCAGAGGTAGCTCTCGAGCCCTTCCTCGGCCGCCTCCGACGAGACGCGCGTGATCCCGATCGGGCTCGCGACGTCCTCGCGGCCCTCTCCACCTGCGAGCCGCCCGAGCGACTTGCCGATCTCCCTGGTGACGATGCCCGTGGCCTCGAACGCTCGCCCGATGGCCGCCAGCGGTGGGAGCCCCGTGCCCTCTCGGACGATTCCGATCCGGTATCCGCCCTCGGTCTGCATGGGCGTGATCGGGCCGAGTGTGAGCTCGTCGCCCGCGCGGATCACGGTCAGGACGAGCGGGCGTCCGTTCGAAGCGAGGATCCGCTCTCCGAGCTCCTTGCCGGAGACGGGGGCGCCGTCGACCGCGACGACGCGATCCCCGGGCCGGACCCCGGCCTGTGCCGCCGGCGAGTCTCTCGAGACCGAGGCGACGGTCCTGCTGGGATTCCCGCCGACCTGGGTGAACAGGAACGCGAAGGCGACGATCGCCAGTGCGACGTTGGCCATCGGGCCGGCCACGATCGCGACGAGCCGCTTCCACGTCGGCGCCTTCCAGTACGCGTCGGGCCCGAGCGCGTCACGAAGCTCCGTGACGCCCTTCTCGGCACTCGCACGCGCTCCGGGCGAGAGCGGCGCAGCTTGCAGCGCCGTGGCGAGATCGTCGAGCGTGACGCCGGTCTCGGCGAAGTCGCCGGCGTCGAGCGAGCGCTTGACACGGTCGACCGACCCCGTCAGGTGAGGTGCCTCCGCAACCGCGCGCGAGAAGCGACGTTCGGCATCGTGCGCGATCGGGCGGTGCATGCCCGGGATCGTGACGAACCCTCCCAGCGGAATCGTCCCGATGCCATACTCGATCCCCTTCCTCGTCGTTCGCACGAGCGGCGGCGGAAAGCCCACGTAGAACTTGCGCGGGCGAAGACCGACTGCGAGCGACGCGAAGAAGTGGCCCGCCTCGTGGACGAGGATGAGGAACGCGAGCCCGAGAATTGCGATTGCGAGACTCATACCGAGGCGAGCCGTCCGTCGGTGAGCCTCCGAGCCTCCGCGTCGGCTTCGACGAGCTCCGGAAGATCACGAGCCGACGCACCGTCGATCTCGGCCAGAGCGTCCTCGACGAGCGAGGCGATCTCGAGGAATCCCGCCCGACCTTCGAGGAAGGCGGCGACGGCCACCTCGTTCGCGGCGTTGTACGCACACGGATACGTTCCACCCCGCACTCCCGCGTCGCGGGCGAGGCGCAGCATCGGGAAGCGCTCGAGATCGGGCGGTTCGAACTCGAGGGTCAGCGATTCGGAGAGGTCGAGACCCGGCACGGCCGTCGCACGGCGTTCGGGATACGTGAGTGCGAAGGAGATCGGAACGCGCATGTCCGGGTACCCGAGGTGCGCGAGCGATGCGCCGTCTCGAAAGCGGACGAGCGCATGCACCACCGAGGTCGGATGCACGACGATCTCGATCCGCTCGTAGTCGAGGCCGAACAGGTAGTGCGCCTCGATCAGCTCGAGGCCCTTGTTCGCGAGTGTCGCCGAGTCGATCGTGATCTTCGGGCCCATGGACCACGTCGGATGGGTGAGAGCCTCCTCCACGGTGACTGATTCGAGCCTCTCGAGCGAACGGTTTCTGAAGGGGCCTCCGGATGCCGTGAGCACGACCGAGTCGACGGATTCGCGCGCGCGACCCTCGAGGCACTGGAGCACCGCCGAGTGCTCGCTGTCCACCGGCAGCAGAACGCCTCCACCCCGGTTCCACGCCGCGAGCGCGAGCTCGCCAGCGGCAACGAGACTCTCCTTGTTCGCGAGCGCGAGCGACACCCCGTGCTCGAGCGCCCACAGCGTCGCACCGACTCCGGCGAACCCGACCACGGCGTTGAGGACGAGGTCCGGCTGCGACGCCTCGAGGAGCTCAGTGAGATCGCCGCCGACCTGCACGAGCTCGACCCCGTACTGCGCCGCGAGGTCGTCGAGAGGCTGCGCGCCCGACGACAGCGCGCACACGCTGAGCCCGGGGTTCGAGCCGATCACCTCCAGCGCCTGCCGACCGATCGAGCCCGTGGCCCCCAGGAGCGCGATTCGTCTCTCGGCCACGAGAGAAGGCTAACCGCAGATGTGTTCAGACAAGGCTACGCGTGCCCGAACGCGAGGATCACGTAGAACGCGGCGGGGCCGGCCCACAGAAGCGAGTCGAGGCGGTCGAGCATTCCACCGTGACCGCCGAGAAGCCGCCCGGAGTCCTTCACCGCCAGGTCCCTCTTCACCGCCGACTCGAACAGGTCGCCGAGCGCTGCGGCGAGTGCGACCACTGCTCCGAGCACGAGCGTCTGCGGGATCGTGAGGAATTCGTCGCGGTCCTTGTAGAGGATCAGAAAGGTCGTCGCCATCGCGGCGGCGACGCCACCCACGAAACCCTCCCACGACTTTCCGGGCGAGATCGCGGGCGCCATCTTGTGCCGTCCGAGTGCACGCCCGACGAAGAACGCTCCCGTGTCCGCGGCGAACACCGTGAAGAGCACGGCCATGACCGCCCAGAAGCCGAACTCGGGAATATCGCGGACGAGCAGGAGGCAGCCCAGTCCTGCGCCTATCCACACGACTCCCAGGAGCGTCACGCCGAAAGAGGACGTCGCCGACGGCCGCACGTCGGAGAGCCCGTACACGACGAACGCGAAAACGAAGGTCGAGAGGATGCCGCCGAGCATCCACGCGAGGCCGCCCAGCTGCAGCCCGAGAAGGGCGAGGACGAAGCCAAGGTAGCCGCCGAGCACGAGCGGACGAAGCTCGCGAGCAATGCCGTAGAGCTCGTGCAGCGCGATGAGACCTCCGGCGAGAGCCAGCGCGAACAACCACCAGCCGCCGAGGTAGGTGATGCCGATCACGACTGGCAAGAGGACGGCTGCGACGAGGAGGCGCGAGGCGAGGGAGCTCAACGCGCACCGAACCGGCGCGCCCGCTGCGTGTACTCGTCGAGCGCCGCTCTCAGCCGCTCCGCGCCGAAGTCCGGCCACAAAGTCTCGTCGAAGACGAGCTCCGCGTACGCCGACTGCCAGAGGAGGAAGTTCGAGATGCGCTTCTCGCCAGACGTGCGGATGACGAGATCGGGGTCCGGGAGCTCGGGTGCATACAGGCGTTCCGACACGGCCTTTTCGGACACGTCCTGGGGTCTGATCCCGTCCGCGACGAGGCGACGTGCGGCCTCGACGAGCTCTGCTCGACTCCCGTAGTCGAAGGCGATCCAGAGATCGAGCCGTTCGTTGTGCGCAGTGTCGGTCTCGAGCTGCGCCATCTTCTCGCGCAACGCCTCCGGTACTCGATCGCGCCGCCCGAAGAAACGGGTGCGAACGCCCTGCCTGGCGAGATCGGGAAGCTCGCGGTCGATCGTCTCGTCCAAGAGCTCCATGATCGACTCGACCTCGTCGGCCGGGCGGGCCCAGTTCTCGGTCGAGAAGGCGTAGACCGCGAGAGACTCCACGCCGAGGTCGATCGCTGCCTCGACCGTACGGCGCAGCGCCCGGGCTCCCTCTCGGTGTCCGTCGGCGACAGGAAGGCCGCGGGCAGCCGCCCAACGCCCGTTCCCGTCCATGATGATCGCGACGCTCTTCGCTGCCGCTACAGCGTCGTCGGGCAGCTGTCAGACCTCCATGATCTCGGCCTCTTTCACCTTCAAGAGGTCATCGATCGACTTCGTGTGCTCGTCGGTGATCTTCTGCACCTGCTGCTCCGCGCGGCGCTCCTCGTCGTCGCCCACATCGCCGTTCGTGACGAGCTCGCGCAGGTGCTGCATCACGTCGCGCCGGACGTTCCGGATCGCCACCTTCCCGTCCTCGGCCACGCGGCGGACCACCTTGACGAGCTCTTTGCGGCGCTCCTCCGTGAGGGTCGGGATGGGAAGCCGAATGACCTTCCCGTCGTTCGACGGCGTCAGACCGAGGTCGGACTCCTGAATCGCTCGCTCGATCGACTTCATCGAACCGGGGTCGAACGGCTGCACCGTCAGCAGGCGCGCCTCCGGCGCCGCGATCGAAGCGAGACTCTTGAGCGGAGTCGGCGTTCCGTAGTAGTCGATCGAGATGCGGTCGAGGAGCGCCGGCGAAGCTCGGCCCGTGCGGATCGAGTTGAACTCCTGGTGTGTCGCCTCGATCGACCGATCCATCCGCCGTTTGGCGTCGGCCAGAAAGTCCTCGATTGCCGCCATGCGTCCTCCTAGGGAGTGGAGATGATCGTGCCGACCCGCTCACCCGCTGCGACACGGCGGATGTTGTCCTCGGCGAGCTCGAACACGTAGATCGGCAGCCGATTGTCCATGCACAGGGAGAGCGCGGTCGTGTCCATCACCTTGAGCCCCCGCTCGATCGCCTCGAGGTGCGTCAGTTCGGGGATGAACTGGGCGCTTGCATCTTCGTTGGGATCGACGTCGTAGACGCCCTGGACGGCGTTCTTCGCCATCAGTATCCCCCCGGCACCGATCTCGAGCGCACGCAACGCCGCCGCCGTGTCGGTCGTGAAGAACGGGTTTCCGGTGCCCGCCGCGAAGATCACGACGCGCCCCTTCTCGAGGTGGCGGATCGCGCGGCGCCGGATGTAGGGCTCCGCGACTTCCGAGACCGTGATCGCTGAGAGCACGCGCGTGTGCACACCGAGGCGCTCGAGCGCGTCCTGGAGGGAGAGCGCGTTCAGAAGCGTGGCGAGCATCCCGGCGTAGTCCGCCGTGGCGCGATCCATGCCGTCGGCGGCCGCGGCCATCCCTCGGTAGATGTTCCCCGCCCCGACGACGACTGCGAGCTCGGTGCCGGCGTCGTGCACCGCGACGATCTCCTCGCTGATGGCTACGACCGTCCTGGGATCGATCCCGAATTCACGATCTCCGAGAAGCGCCTCCCCCGAGAGCTTCAGGAGGACGCGTCGAAAGGCCGCTCCGCTCGCGGGAACGACGGTCTGCGCGACCTCGTCGGCGCCCGTCGTCACCCTGCGACCGAGACCCTCGTGAACCTGGCGACGGATGCGCCCGCATCTTCGAGCGCCCCGCCGACTGTCCTCGACGGATCGTGAATCCAGGGCTGGTCGACCAGTACGCCACCCGGCGTCACAGCGAAGAAACGCTTGGCGAGCATGCCGTCCACGATCTTCTCACGAGCGGCCTCGGGCTTCGCCTGCACCTCGCCGGAGTTCAGGAAGATGCCTCGCTCGGCCAAGACGATCTCGACGGGGACGTCGTCTCGCGTCGTCCACTCGGGGGCGGCGAACGAGATGTGCATCGCGAGCTGGCGCGCGAGCTCGACCGAGCCGCCGACGAGCTCGACGAGGACGCCGATCTTGTTCGCCGGCGGGTGTGCGTAGCCCGCGACGACGTTCCCGTCCGGCGCCTCGAAGCGCTCGGCACCCACGATCACGATGTTCTCACCGAGCTTGGCGATGAGCTCGACGCGCTCCTGTTCGAGACTCTCCACCGCCCCTGGCCCCTCGGCGTGGATCGCTCGCAGAATCGCATCCGCGAACGCCAGGAACTCCTCGTTCTTCGAGACCGGCTCCGTCTCGCAGCCGATCCCGGCGATCGAGCCCGTGCTCCCGTCGAGAACGAACCTGACGAGACCCTCCGTGGTGGTGCGACCCGCGCGCTTTCCGGCGGATGCCATCCCGCGCTCGCGGAGTAGCACACGGGCGCTTTCGAGATCGCCGTCCGTCTCCTCGAGTGCGCGCTTGCAGTCCATCATCCCCGCGCCCGTCTGGTCGCGGAGTTCCTTGACGAGCGATGCGCTGATCGTGGCGCTCACTCGCTCTCACCACCTTCGGCGGCGACCGCCGCCGGTTCGAGCGCGGGCACGACCTCCTCGACCTCCTCGGCGAGCGGAGCGCGATCAGCTGTGAGTTCGGCCGGCGTGACCTTCGTCTTCGCCGCCGCGATGCCGTCGGCGACGACGCGCGTCACGAGGTTGCAGGAGCGAATCGCGTCGTCGTTGCCCGGGATCACGAAGGTCGCCTCGTCGGGATCTGCGTTCGTGTCCACGAGACCGATCACGGGAACGCCCAGGCGCTGGGTCTCCCGCACTGCGAGCTGCTCCTTCTTCATGTCGATGACGAACACTGCGTCGGGCTGCCGCTTCATGTCCGCGACACCTCCGAGGTTGGCCTCGAGCTTCTCGAGGTCCGCCTCCATCGCGATGCGCTCCTTCGGCGGGAGGAGATCGAGCTGTCCGTCCGTCTTGAGCCTGCGCAGATCGTGCAGGTACGCGATGCGCTCCGAGATCGTGCGCCAGTTGGTGAGCAACCCGCCGAGCCAGCGGTTGTTCACGTACGGCATGCCGACGCGCTGTGCGTGCTCGGAGACGGCGTCCTGTGCCTGCTTCTTCGTACCGACGAAAAGGATCGTGCCACCACGGTCGGCGACGTTGCCGACGAACTCGTAGCTCTCCTCGAGCAGCTCGAGCGTCTTGGTGAGATCGATGATGTAGATCCCGCCGCGCTCGCCGAAGATGTAGCGGCGCATCTTGGGATTCCAGCGGCGCGTCTGATGGCCGAAGTGGACGCCGGCCTCCAGCAGCTCCCGCATCGTTACGACTGACACGCGTTGGCCCCTTTCTGGGTGGTTGATGGTGGTGCGCCGGCGAGCCGGGACGGAACCGCGCGCAGAGCTACGGCACCCCCGCCTCGGCGTAGTCGCCGGGTCGTAGGGACGAAGTCGGCCGACAGTCTAGCGTTCGACCATGCCAGGTGACGAGCGTCAGATCGCGCGTGCCCGCTCGAGAGCGGCAACGAGATCGTCTGGGAGGTCCGACGAGACATCGAGGTCACCACCTGTCATCGGATGCCGGAAGCGCAGACGGTAGGCGTGCAGGAACTGACGCTCGAGACCCAGATCCCCCCGGACGCCGTACTGCGGATCGCCGGACACTGGAAGGTCGATCGACGCCAGGTGGACGCGGATCTGGTGCGTCCGGCCGGTCTCCAGAGCGACGTCGAGAAGCGCGTGCTCGGCCATGACCTCCACGACCTCGAAGTGCGTCACCGCCTCGCGCGGCTCGTTCGTGTCCAGCGAACGCCTCGTCGGATCGCGGCGCGCGCGACCCATCGGCGCGTCGATCCGACCCGTGCGCGAGCGTGGACGACCGCGAACGAGCGCCAGGTACCGCCGCTCGACTTCGTGACGCCGAATCGCACTCCGTAGCTCGGCGTACGCGCGCTCGGACCGTGCGACGACGAGGAGCCCGGACGTATCGCGGTCGAGACGGTGGACGATGCCCGGCCGCTCGGCGCCGCCGCCACGAGCCCCGAGAGTCAG
>DATIBA010000239.1:0-2015 GCA_035457765.1 Gaiellaceae bacterium | reverse complement strand
GGGCGTGAGGCCGGCGGCGGCGGCGAGCGACTCAAGCATGCCCGGCTGCGAGAAATCGGGGTCGGGGGCCGCATCGGGCGGCCGCGGCGGCATGTACGGGCGCGCGATCTGCTTCATCGCCTCGAGCGAGCACCGTTCGTGGGCTCCCCACACCTGGACGACGACCGGCGCGCCGGGCTTGGCCACCCGACCCGCCTCGCGGAGCGCCGCGACCATATCGTTGGCGAAGAAGAATGACGTGAACCCCGTCACGAGATCGAAGGTGTCGTCGCCGAACGGCAGCGCTTCCATGTCGCCGACGCGAAGGTCGGCTTCAGGAAGGCGCCTCCGCGCGAGGTCGATGAGCGGCTCCGACGCGTCGATGCCGTGCGGATCAGCGCCTCGAGCAGCGACGAGACCGAGGAATACGCCCGTCCCGCAGCCAATGTCGAGCACGTGTTGCCCGGGCTCGAGCGAGACGCGCTCGAGCGCCGCCTCGTAGCCGGGGACGTGCTGCTCCTCGCTGGTCGCCCAGTCGTCGGGACGCGCTCCCCAGAGTGGCCCCCAGCGCTCGGCGCTGCTCGAAGCCTGCATCGCGGACGTCATAGCGCTCCCTTCAGTAGAGTATGATTCATAGGTATAAACTATGGAACGTAGCGATGTCAATCCCGAACTCGGCCTCTTCTCATACGAGATCCTGGGGCTCGTCGGCCGTGGCGGCGCCGGAGCCCACGACCTGCTGCGGCTGGCTCGGCGCGGACGGATGCTCGACTGGGCCGGAGAGAGCCAGTACTACACGGAGCCAAAACGTCTGGCGAGACTCGGATATCTCGAGGCGCGGCGTGAGCCGGGGAAGACTCGCGAGCGGACCGTCTACACGCTGACCGAGAAGGGCCTCGACGCCCTCCGTGCGTACGCGGAGACACCCGTTCTCTTCACGCCGCTGAAGAGCGATCCGCTCCTCCGCCTCCTGCTCTGCGATCTCGTCGGCGAGCCCGTGACGCGAGCGAGCATGCTGACGCTCCGCGACGACCTGGCCGATCTTCAACGCCGACTCGATGAGAGCGTGGCGACCGCAGAGGCGCTTCCGCACCGGAGCAAGTACTTGCTCCTCGTGATCGAGTTCCTACGCGACTACCTTGAGCTCCACGGGCAGCTCGTGGACACGGTCGAGCGTGAGTTCGCAGCCGACGAGCGATCTCGATCGTCGTCCTCGGTCGGCTGATACGAAGCGCGTCTGTCGCGTGACACGTTCGGCGCAACGCCGCGTTTTGTTGAGAACGCCAGCTTGGGAACACAGGCCATCCGGGGCGGTCGGCGACCGATCTTGACTCGCCGATCGGCGAGGCCGAAGATCGCGCCTACTCGCACAAGGAGGCTGCGGCATGACCGTCAACTGGGAGCGGTGGGCACGCGGAGCGGGGATCGGCTTCGTCGTCTTCGCCGTCTTGGCGTTCGTCGTCGGTGGGGAGACGCCGACCGTCGGTGATCCCGTCGAGGACGTGATCTCGTACTACGACGGCGATCGGGGCAAGGTTCTCGTCTCCTCGGCGCTGTTCGCCATCGGACTCGGATTCTGGATCTGGTTTGCCGGCATGCTGGCGAACAACTTCCGCGAGCGCGGTGAGGGGCGCGTCGCAGCGACCATCATCGGCGCGGTCGCCGCCTTCGTCGCGATTCAGTTCGTCACGACCGGACTCAATGCCGTCCTCGCGTATTCCGTCGCGGGCTCGGGCGAGCCGGGAGTCACGAAGGCGCTCTTCGACCTGACGTGGGCGCTCGATGCGCTGGCAGCGGTCCCGAGTGCGGTCTTCTTCCTCGCCGCTTCATTTGGTCTGCGGCGGACAGGAATGGTTCCTGCCTGGCTGAGCTGGGCCGCCCTCGGTGTCGCAGCACTGTTCTGCCTCCGTCTCACAAACTGGGCGAGCGACGGGTTCTGGTCACTAACTGGTGGCTATCTCTTCATCCTGATTCCGCTCACGCTTCTCTGGATCCTCATCACAAGCATCGTGCTTGTGCGCTCTGCAACCGCGGCC
>DATIBA010000238.1:0-2021 GCA_035457765.1 Gaiellaceae bacterium | reverse complement strand
CGATCACCAACGTCGTCGACGACAAGTTCGGCGACCTCGACGACAACGGGGGCAACGGCTGCTTCGACGTGCCCGTCAACCTCGCCCCCGGCGAGAAGGTGACCGGCCCGCCCGGCTCGAGGACGCGCGTCGGATTCGCGGACTTCTCGACGTCGATCGCGCCGCGCCCGAGGACCTGATCGAGCGAGTTGAAGAACGTGCACTTCACGACCTCGCCCGCTTCGAGGTTGAACGTCGCCGTGCGCGTCCCGACGCTACCCGAGGAGTTGGCGTCGTCGCACGTGATGGCCGTCAGCGTCCAGCCCGCGACGCCCACCTCGCTCGAGGTGTACGTGCCCGCAGCGAGGTTGGACACCACGATCTGGCCACCGTCGCCGATCGACCCGGCGCCGTCGCCGGAGAAGGAGAAGCTGCCCGGCGCGCCGTTCGGATTCGTCTGCTTCTCGACGATGATCGTCCCGCCGAGTGCGGTCAGCGGCTCGCAGGGGCCGTCGCCGGGCTCGTACACGGAGTCGCCGTCGTAGTGCGCACGGAAGGAGAGCCCTCCCGCCGGCACGGCGACGGAGCTCGAGGGGTCGGCGACCCCGGAGGCGAGCGGGACGTCCGTCCCCGCGGAGGTGCCCTCTCCCGAGCAGGTCGTGTTCCCGAGCCAGACGGTGAAGTCGACGGTGCCGGTCGGGATCGCGCCGGAGCCCGAGACCGTCGCCTTGTCGTGCACGGTCTGCCCGATCGCCGACTGCGTGATGACGGTGTGCTGGGCGTCGTGGACGTCCGTGGTGACGACGGGAGTGAGCTTGGTGAGCTCGTTCGTGAACGTGCACGCGATCTGCTCGCTCGCGTCGACGACGATCGTGGCGGTCTTCGTCGCGACATCCGCCGTCGTCCCGTTCTCACCGTTCAGCGGGTCGTTGCAGGCGAGACCCTCGAGAGACCAGTTCGCGGGGAGCGTGGACTCGGTGACCGTGTACGTCTTGCCGCCGCCGATGACCGCGAACACCTGACTCGCCGTGCCACCCGACGTCGTCAGGTCGAACGAGGCAGGAAGACCTCCGCCCCCGCCGCCCGTGGTCGTCGAGTAGCCGAATGTGGCGTCGCCGCCGACGGTGTTCTTGACGATCTCGATCGTCCCGAACACCGCGTCGGCTTGAAGCGACCGGTCCTGCTGCCCGAGGCCTTCGAGACTCCAGCCGATGAGCCGCATGTGGTACGGCGATCCGGAGATCGCGCCGGCGGAGTTCCCGGCACCCCAGTCGGTCGACTTCGCGATATGACCGCCCCACGCGAGGACCGCCGTCGTGCTGTCGGCCGTGAACTCGACCGCGATCTGCGTCTCGGCCTGGGCGGCATTCGGGTCACCCTGGCTCGTGTAGCTGATACCGGTGATCGTCCCCCCGTACAGCGTCATCCGACGCTCCGCCGCCGGCAGAGCGTTGAACGAGCTCGTGGGTTGGCCGACGACGGGAGAGCCGGCCGAGCTCGGCGCGGGGATGTCGAACTCGGAGACCGTCGTCGAGACGCCCGAGACCCCGCTCAGCGGGACGACGGACTCCGCGCCGTGCCCGAACGGCGAATGGGGCTCAAGCCGGTCGAAATGCGTCAGGTAGTCGAGAGCGTGCTTCCCCGAGTGCTTGATGTCGTAGCCGAGAGTGATCGTGATGGGCGTTGCGGTCGGAATCTCCGTCATGGTCGCCCTGTACGGAATCGAGTAGCCCTCCACGTAGTGCGAGTTGGAGGCGCCCGCGTTGCCGTTCACCCATCCGACGTTCGGATCGCCGACGACACAGTTGGCCGGCGAGGTGTTGGCGCCGTTTCGGCACTGGTCGAGGTTCGCGGCTGCGGCAAGCGGCGCCGAGCTCGCGCCGCCGGGTAGCAGGACGACCGCGATCGCGGCGGTCGCCGACGCCGCGAGGACCACGCCGACGGCGACGCGCCGTTGGAGATTGCCCACCGTCCCCATCTCAGTTTTCTCCCTTCGCTGCTCGAACTCGCCCTGATTTCCGTCGCTCTCCCCCTCGAGTAAC
>DATIBA010000237.1:0-31578 GCA_035457765.1 Gaiellaceae bacterium | reverse complement strand
ACTCCGAGGTTTACGAGCACGAGGTGCGCGGCCGCACGCGCACCCCCCGCCGCGAGCGCGGCTGCAGCCGCTGCATCGGCCCGGTAGGTGCCGTTGCCTCGTTCCGCGGTCAGGGCTGCGAGAGCCGCGGCATCCGCGCCGAGCGTGGCGATCTCGAGCGGCGCAGCGGCGGCACGTTCGAGCTTCTGCTCGAGGGAGAAGTCCCGTCGATCGTCGCTCGGGCGTCCGACTTCGGCCTCCCGAAGCGCTTCGAGCGCCGCCTCCCAGGCGGTTCCGTCCGTGTTGGCGAGCTCGGTCGCCCGCTCGCTGATGACCTTCGCCTGCGCGACGACGCCGAGCGCGTCCGCCCACGACTCCCGAGAGCAGCGTGCGACCATCGAGACGAGGCTGGCCGCGAACGCGACGGTGAGTGCGGCTGCAGACCCGCTTCCGGGGGCTCGACCATCCGCCGCGACACGCGCCAAGAGCTCGTCGAGCCGCAGTGCGAGGTAGTCGTCGCTCATCGACGGTGACGAGTCTACGACGGCCGTGCGGGCGTTCGTACACTTCTCGCCCCGTGCCTCTCTACCTGACGGAAGTCGACGTCTCCGGGCTGCTCGAGCCCTCCGTCGCCGTGGAGGTCATCGACGCGTGCTTCCGGCGAATGGCGGCAGGCGAGGTCGAGATCGCGCCGAGACGACGGCTCCGGCTACCGGAAGGTGCGCTCGCGGACATGGCTGCGACGGACCGCGCGCTCGGCCTCGCAGGGGGAAAGCTCTACGCCGCGACCGCCGAAGGGGCGACCTTCGTCGTCTGCCTCTTCGACTCCGATCGATCAGACCTCGTGGCGGTGATCGAAGCTTTCGAGCTCGGTGCTCTCCGCACCGGGGCTGCGAGCGCCGTGGCCGCGAGGTACCTCGCGAGCAGCGAGGCGCGAACGCTCGGGATCATCGGATGCGGCTATCAGGCCCTGACGCAGGTCGCCTGCATTCGCGCAGCCCTGCCGTCGATCGAGCGCGTCGTCGCGTACTGCAGGACACCGGAGCGGCTCGCGGCGTTCTGCGAGCGCACCGGTGCCGAGGCGGGCGCGAGCCATCGCGACGCGGGCTCGCAGGACGTCGTGGTGACGATCACGAGCTCGCGTGATCCCGTCCTCCGCGGGGAGTGGCTCGCGCGCGGCGCACTCGTTATCGCTGCAGGTGCGAACGTCCCGAGTCGTCGCGAGCTCGACAACGCGGTTCTCGAGCGCTCGACCTTCGTGTGCTGCGACTGGCTCGAGCAGGCGCGGATCGAGTCGGGCGACCTGATCGAGCCGATTGCCGCTTCGGTGCTCGACTGGCTCGAGGTGCACGAGCTGCACGAGGTCGTCTCGGGGGACATCGCGGGCCGGCAGTCGGACGACGACGTCGTTCTCTTCAAGTCGAACGGCCTCGCCGCGTGGGACGTCGCTCTCGGTGCCGAAGCCGTGCGCCTCGCCCGCGAGCGCGGTGTCGGGCGGGACCTCTAGCTCGGAAGGGACGCCTTCGCGCTCTCGAGCATGTCGCCCGAGATCGCCTCGATGACTTCCGGCCGATCGAGGAGGCGTCGTTGCTGCTCGGCCGTCAGGCGGTTCTGCACGTACTTGTCCTCGAGGATCTCGTTCAGCGACCTTCCCCGGTCGTGCTCGCGCACGACGTACCTCGCGACGTGCTCTTCCGCGGAGCCCCGCGAGAAGAGGAACGAGAACATGTTCTTGAACGACGACACGAGAAACGATTGTATCCCGGTGCATGAGGCGAAGCTCACGGGAAGGCCGCTACGCCGAGCGCGTGCTCGCGGGAGTCGACGACGTCGGGGCCGAGGAGCGGATCGTCATCTGGATCGAACGCCGCCCGGGTGCGGTGTGGGCCGTGGGGCGCGCGGTGAATCCACAACTCCGAGACTCCGACGAGCCCCGTCCCGAGGACGTCGTCTTCGAGGGCTACGAGCTCGAGGACGCACTCGACCGCGCCAACGAGGCGCTCGAGGACGATGTCAGCGTCCTCGAGGGCGACGGCCTGTCCGCAGATGCAAGGCCGTTCACGCGCAAGGAGGTCTTGCCCCTCCTCGAGCGCTGGTTCTTCAACCGCTGAACGTCCCTCGCCGGCCCCGCTCACGCCGGGCGGGGCCGGCCCGCGGGGCCTGACGCTGCTCGCGGCAGGATGGCGTCGCGCTCGTCGCGGGTTCGTACCGGAAGTACCGCCCCCGCTCCTCGCGCTCGCCTCCCTTGCGAGCAGCGCCCGAGGAACGTCAGCGGAGCATGTGGTGGTTGTCGGTCCTCGCTCTAAGGCTCGGTGCTAGCGTCCGCGCCCTCGTGCGGATCCGAGTCGGTCACAGCCCGGACCCCGACGACGCGTTCATGTACTGGGCGCTGACCACGGACCTCGTCGACACGCACGGGCACGAGTTCGAACAAATCCTCGGCGACATCCAGACCCTCAACCAGTGGGCGAGGGCGGCGCGGCTCGAGGTGACGGCGCTCTCGCTCGCCGCGTATCCATTCGTGCAGGAGGACTATGCGCTGCTCCCGCACGGGGCGAGCATCGGCTCGGGCTACGGGCCGATCGTCGTCGCGCGGGAGCCTCTGACGCGGGACGAGCTCGACGACCACGAGATCGTCGTGCCCGGGGCGATGACGACGTCGTTCCTCGCGCTTCGCCTCGTCCTCGGCGATTTTCGGCATCGCGAGCTCGCCTTCGACGACATCCCGGACGAGGTTGCGTCCGGGCGTGCGGACGTCGGTCTCCTCATTCACGAGGGGCAGCTCACGTTCGAGGACTACGGCCTCGTAAAGGTGCTCGACCTCGGGGAATGGTGGCTTCTCGAGACGGGACTCCCCCTCCCGCTTGGCGTGAACGTCGCCCGGCGGGATCTCGGCGACCGCGTGCTCGAGGACGTCTCCGAGGTGCTTCGCGGGGCGATCCAGTGCGGGCTCGACCACCGGGCGGAGGCGCTCGAGTACGCGCTGCAGTTCGGGCGCGGGATCGATGCCGCGGTCGCCGACCGCTTCGTCGCGATGTACGTGAACGAGCTGACGCAGGACTACGGCAACGAGGGCAGGAAAGCGGTGACCGAGCTTCTGCGGCGCGGCGAGGCGCTGGGGGCGTTCCCGGCCCCCGTCCGGATCGACTTCGTCAGCTGACGCGCAGGCCGCCGATCGCTCTCGGCCGCTGGAACCGGCCTCCGCGCCCGGCTGACGACGCTCCTGCCGCATCAGCGTCCGCTAACGTCGCCGCGCATGCCCCGCGCCGTCGTCCTGTCCGCCGTACGAACGCCGATCGGCCGCTACGGGGGCGCGCTCGCGCACGTCCGTCCCGACGACCTGGCGGCCGTCGCCATGGCTGCCGCGGTCGATCGGGCGGGGATCGAGCCGGGCTCGGTCGACGACGTCTACTTCGGCTGCGCGAACCAGGCCGGTGAGGACAACCGCAACGTCGCGCGCATGGCCGCTCTGCTGGCCGGACTTCCCGACTCAGTGGCCGGCGTGACGCTCAACCGCTTGTGTGCGTCGGGTCTGTCCGCGGTCGTCTCGGCCAGCCACGCCGTCCTGGCCGGGGACGCCGCCTTCGCAGTCGCGGGCGGTGTCGAGTCGATGAGCCGTGCCCCGCTCGTCATGGCGAAGCCGGAGGCGGCGTTCCCGCGCGGGGACCAGACCGTCTGGGACACGACCCTCGGTTGGCGCTTCCCGAACCCGCGCCACGAGGAGATGTTCCCGCTCGAGTCGATGGGCGAGACCGGCGAGAACGTCGCCGAGCAGTGGGGGGTGACGCGCGAGGAGCAGGATGCGTTCGCGCTTCGGTCGCAGGAGCGCTGGACGGAGGCGAACGCCGCGGGGCGGTTCGCCGACGAGGTCGTCCCGGTCGGCGAGGTCGCAGTCGACGAGCACCCGCGCCCACAGACGACCGCCGAGGCGCTCGCGAGCCTGAAACCGGCCTTCCGCGTCGGTGGCACGGTCACCGCGGGGAATGCGAGCGGCATCAACGACGGGGCGGCGGCTCTCGTGATTGCGAGCGAGGAGAAGGCGCGAGAGCTCGGTATCGAGCCACTCGCCGCTTTCGCCGGGAGTGCCGTGGCGGGCGTTGACCCGCGGATCATGGGCATCGGCCCGATTCCAGCCGTGAGGAAGCTCCTGACTCGCGTCGGTATCGACGCCAGCCGGTTGGACCTGGTCGAGCTCAACGAGGCCTTCGCGTCGCAGAGCCTGGCCGTCATCCGCGAGCTCGGTCTCGACGAAGCGAGGGTCAACGTCAACGGCGGCGCGATCGCGCTCGGCCATCCCCTCGGAGCGAGTGGTGCGCGACTCGTCGTCACGCTGCTGCACGAGCTCCGCCGGCGCGACGGACGCTACGGTCTGGCGACGATGTGCGTCGGCGTCGGCCAGGGCCAGGCCGCGCTCTTCGAGCGACGATAACGTTGATCAGAAGGCTCGCTCCGGACGACGCCCCCGAACTCGCGAGGCTTCTGGTCGCCAACAGGACCTTTCTCGCGCCGGTCGAACCGCTGCATGCGGAGGACTTCTTCAGCCCCGATGGGCAACGCGCTCGCATCGAAGCCGCCGAGCACCTGTACGCGATCCTCGAGCGCGATGTTCTGGTGGGGACGATCTCCCTGTCGAATGTCGTGCGCGGGCCGTGTCAGAGCGCGCACGTCGGCTACTGGGTCGACGAGATGCGCAACGGCCGTGGGCTTGCAGCGCGAGCCGTCGCAGAGCTCGTCGATCTCTCCTTCACGGAGCTCGGTCTCCATCGGCTCGAGGCCGCCACCCTCGTCGACAACGGAGCGTCGCGACGAGTGCTCGAAAAGAACCGGTTCACGCGAATAGGCGTGGCGCCTCGCTACCTCCGCGTCGGCGGCGGCTGGCGCGATCACGTGCTCTTCCAGCGTACCGTCGAGGATTGAGTCGACCGCGACAGGGCCATTCAGGCGGCGAAGACCCGCTTGCGCCTGGCGCGCACCCAGACCGTCTGGCCGCGCCAGAGGTCGAGATCGTCGAAGCGGTCGCGAGAGAGGACGGCGACGATCTCGGCGCCCGTCGAGTCGTGGAGCTCCACCTTGGCGTCGCGCCCGAGCACCGTCATCCGCACGATCATCGCCTCCACTGCGCCGCCGGCCGGCTCCTGCAGCAGCTCCACGTCCCGGGGCCGTACGAGCACGCCCCCGATGTCGCTCGCATCACCGATGAAGCGCATGACGAACTCGCTCGCGGGCTCGTCGTAGAGCTGCCGTGGCCCGCCGACCTGGACGACTCGTCCTTCGTGGAGGAGCGTGATCTGATCGGCGACCTCCATCGCCTCCTCCTGGTCGTGCGTGACGAAGACCGTCGTCACGTGGACGACGTCGTGGAGGCGGGTGAGCCACTCCCGAAGCTCGGCGCGAACGCGGGCGTCGAGTGCCCCGAACGGCTCGTCGAGGAGCAAGACTTCCGGCTCGGGGGCGAGCGCGCGAGCGAGCCCCATCCGCTGTCGCTGCCCCCCCGAGAGCTGTGAGGGATAGCGATCCCCGAGCCCGTCGAGCTGCACGAGGCTGAGGAGCTCGTCCACGCGGTCCCGGATCTCCGTCTTCGGCCGCTTACGGACCTTCAGCCCGAACGCGATGTTGTCGCGGACGGTCATGTGCTTGAAGGCCGCGTAGTGCTGGAAGACGAAGCCGATGTTGCGCTTCTGAGGCGTGAGGGCGGTCGCGTCCTTCCCGGACAGGAGAATCCGGCCCGAATCGGGGTGCTCGAGCCCGGCGATGATCCGGAGCAGCGTCGACTTGCCCGAGCCGCTCGGGCCGAGGAGAGCGGTCAGAGAGCCGCTTTCGACCTCGAGGGAGACGTCGTCGAGGGCGACGAAGTCGCCAAAGCGCCGGGAGACGTTGCGAACGAGAATAGACATGGCTACGTGGCCTCCTCTCCCCTCGGTCTGATCACCGTCATCGCGACGAGGACGAGGATCGCGATGCACGCGAGCACGATCGAGATCGCATACGCGCCGGCGAGGTCGAACGCCTCGTAGCGCTCCTGGACCCTCAACGTGGCCGTCTCGGTCTGTCCCTGGAGACGACCCGAAACGACGGCGACGGCGCCGTACTCGCCGAGGCAGCGCGCCGTCGTGAGGATCACCCCGTAGATCACGGCCCAGCGGATCGAGGGGAGCGTGATGCGCCGGAACGTCTGCCAACCGCTCGCTCCGAGCGTCCAGGCGGCTTGCTCCTGGTCGTCGCCGATCTCCTTGAGCGTCGGTACGACCTCCCGGGCGACGAACGGAAGGGAGACGAAGATCGTCGCGATCACCATCGCGGGCAACGCGAAGAGCACGTCGATACCGTGCTCGGACAGCCAGCTCCCGAACCAGCCGTCCTGACCGTAGAGCAGGAACAGCGAAAGGCCGACGACGACGGGCGAGAGGGCGAGGGGCAGGTCGATGAAGGCGTTGAGGATGCTCTTCCCGGGGAACGTCTTGCGCACGATCGCAAGGGCGCAGACGATTCCGAACACCGTGTTCACGGGAACGGCGATCGCCGTGATGATCAATGTCAGCCTGAACGCGTTGAAGGTCTCCGGCGTCGTGAGCGCGTCCCAGGCGGGGCCGAAGCCGTCCTCGAACGTGCGCCAGAAGACGATCGCGAGCGGCCCGACGAGAATGACCGCGAGATAGCCGAGCGCCACCGACCGCGGCCCCAGTCGCGAGACGAGGCTAGTCATGGTCGTGCCTCGTGGCGAAGTGGCGAATCACGCCGATCGAGAGGAGGGTCAGGAACGAGATCGCGAGCAGCACGACGGCGACCGCCGATGCTCCGGCCGAATCGCCGCTCTCGATTCGTCCGTAGATGTGGACGGACGAGACCTCGGTCTCGAACGGGACGTTGCCCGTGATGATCACGAGGGAGCCGAACTCGCCGACGGCTTTCGCGAACGCGAGCGCGACGCCCGAGAGGACTCCTGGAAGGATGTTCGGGAAGACGATCCTCCTGAAGGTCGTCAGCTGCGACGCGCCGAGCGTGTATGCCGCCTGCTCGAGCTCGGGATCGAGCTCCTGGAGGACGGGCTGCACCGTTCGCACGACGAAAGGGAGGGTCACGAACATCAGCGCCAGCACGATCGCGGTCTTCGTGAAGGCGACGTTGATCCCGACAGGTGACGTCGGGCCGTAGAGCGCGAGCAGTGTCAGCCCGGCGACGATCGTGGGCAATGCGAAGGGGAGGTCGATGATCGCGTTCACGACCGGTTTCGCGCGGAAGTCGTCCCGCACGAGGACCCAGGCCGTGATCGTCCCGAGGACTGCGTTGCAGAGGGATACGGCGAGTGAGGCGACGAGCGTCAGCTTCAACGCGGCGACAGCCTCGGGGCTCGAGACGGCGTCCCAGAACGATTGCGCGCCCTCGCTCGTGGCCTCCCACATCAGCGCTGCGATCGGCAGGCCGACCATCACCATCAAGAAGGTCGTGACGAAGCCGAGAGACAGGGCCGTGGAAGCCCTGTCTCTCGACGCCCGGGTGCGCCGGGGTGTGCTGACCGCGATCTCAGCCAGTGCTACCGCCGATCTGCCGCTGGATGCGGGCCATGATGCTCGACTTCGGGTCGAAGAAGCGCTTCTGCACCTTCTCCCAGCCCCCGAGTCCCATCTCGTCGATCGTGAAGAGACCGGGTCGGATCGGGAACCTCTTGCGGTTCGCGTTCTCGACGCTCTTGACGACGGGCCGGTACCCGTTGTCAGCGAACACCTGCTGCGCCGCGGGAGTCCGTAGGAAGCGGAGGAACGCGTTCGCCGCGGCCTTGTCCGGGCTCTTCTTCACGGTGGCGATCGGGTTCTGGATCAGGATCGTCGCCTTCGGGATGACGAACTGCAGGTTCAGGCCCTGCGTGCGGGCGAAGAGCGCCTCGTTCTCGTAGGCGAGCAGAACGTCGCCCTTCCCGCTGTTGAAGGTGTTCAGCGACGCGCGGGCACTCGTGTCCTGGACGACGACGTTCCGAAAGAGCTTCAGCAGGTTGGCCTGTGCCTGCTTGTCCGTCTTGCCCGTCTTCCGCCAGGCGCCGTAGGCGGCCATGACGTTCCAGCGCGCGCCGCCGGAGGTGAAGGGGTTGGGCGTGACGACGTCGACGTCGGGGCGGAGGAGGTCGTTCCAACCCTTGATCTTCTTCGGGTTACCGTCGCGCACGACGAACACGACGACCGAGTTCGTCACCATGCCCTTGTACGACTGCGTCTTCCACTTCGCGTCGACGAGGTTCGCCGCGACGAGCTCGTCGACGTCGGGAGCGAGCGAGAGGGCCACGATGTCTGCCTCGAGGCCCGCCTTCACCGCCCGCGTCTGCTCGCCGGAAGAGCCGTAGGACTGCGTGAAGTCGACGTCCTTGCCCGCAGGCGTCTTCTGAAACATCGGGATGAGCTTCCCGTACGCCTCGCGGGGAGTGGAGTACGCGACGAGGCTGAGCTCGGTGCCGGACCGTCTCTCAGGGGCAGCCGGTGCCGCCAATGCCATTCCGAGAGCAGTTGCCATTACGGCGGAAACAGCGATGATGCCAAACAAGAGATGCCGCACTTCTATCTCCCCCTATTCATGTTGGGATCAGCTGTCAAGCAATTTGATTGTTCTTGACAAGAATTGTCAACATAATCAGAGGTCACAAGGTATTTCTCAGGAAACGAACTGTCAAGCCCGATTCGACTCAGGAGGTCTCGATGTGGGTATCCCGGCGAACTGACTACGCAACGCGTGCGTTGCTCGTGCTGTCGCTCGAAGGGGGCGGTCCGCTGAAGCTCGAGGAGCTCGCGGGCAGGACCGCCGTCCCCCAGTCGGTGCTCGAGCAGGTGATGCCCACCCTTCGCACTGCAGGCATCGTTCGCTCCGAGAGGGGGCCTGCAGGCGGCTACCGGCTGAACAAGGCCGCGGCAGAGATCACGCTGGAACGGGTGGTCAGGCTGTTCCAGGGGCCTCTGGCGCCTATCGGATGCGCCACGCGGCACAACCCGGAGCCCTGCCCGATGAGTCTCGGATGCACGCTGCGGGACGTCTGGGAAGAGATCCGTGACGCGACGATCTCGTTGCTCGGCGGTGTCACGTTCGCCGATCTGGCTGCACGCGCGGGCGGGCCGTGGACGAACCCGTCGCTGCTCGCGACCGCGCCCGCGGAGCCCGCCGCCGGGTAGATTCCGGCTGTGGCGATCGCTGCCGACCGCGAGTACGGACTCTTCATCGGCGGGGAATCCACGGAGCCGGTGTCCGGCGAGGTGCGCGAGCTGACCGAGCCCGCGACGGGCCAGACGCTTGCTCGCGCGGCGCTCGCCGGCGAGGCCGACGTCGACCGCGCGGTCGAGGCGGCGCGGGCTGCGCTCGACGGCGACTGGGGCAGGGCTCCGGGCACCGAACGCGCGCGCCTCCTCCACGCACTGGCGGACGCGATCGCCGCGAACCGCGCCGAGCTCGCCGAGCTCGAATCGCGGAACGTCGGGAAGGCGATCTCCTCCGTCAAGGCCGAGCTCCACCAGGCGGTCGAGAACTTCCGCTTCTACGGCTCCGCGACCGCGACGATCGGCGGCCGCTCGAACCCGATTGGAGGATCGCTTCTCTTCTACTCGCTGAAGGAGCCCGTCGGCGTTGCCGCGCAGATCGTCCCCTGGAACTACCCGCTGATGATGGCGACCTGGAAGCTCGCGCCAGCACTCGCGGCGGGGTGTTCGGTGGTCCTCAAGCCGGACCCGCAGACGCCGCTCACCGCGATCCGGCTCGCCGAGCTCGCCGCGGAGGCCGGCTTCCCCGCGGGCGCCGTCAATGTCGTCCCCGGCGACGGACCGACGACCGGCGCATACCTCGTGCGGCATCCGGGAGTGGACAAGGTCGCCTTCACGGGCTCGACGAGGACGGGCGGGGAGATCATGCGGCTCGCCTCGAATCCCGTGAAGCGGGTCACGCTCGAGCTCGGCGGCAAGAGCCCGAATCTCGTGTTCGCGGATGCCGAACTCGGTAGCGCGATCCCGAGCTCCGCGTGGGCGATCTTCTATGCGGCGGGGCAGAGCTGCGAGGCGCGCTCGCGCCTTCTCGTCGAGAAGCCGCTCTACGACGAGGTGGTCGCGAAGATGTCCGACTTCGCGGGTGCGATCAAGGTCGGCGACCCGCTCGATCCCGAGACGCAGATGGGCTCGCTCATCTCGACCGCGCACCGCGAGCGCGTGCATGGGTACGTCGAGCGCGGCTCCGCCGCAGGCGCCGAGATCGTCACCGGCGGTGCGGTCCCGGACGGGTCTGGCGCCTTCTATCCGGCGACCGTCGTGGCGGCCACGAACGAGCTCGAAATCGCCCAGGAGGAGGTCTTCGGCCCGGTCGTGACGGTCATTCCGTTCGAGGACGAGAAGGACGCGATCCGGCTCGCGAACGACGTCCGCTACGGGCTCATGGCGACGGTGTGGACGGGTGATCCGGCCCGAGGGCACCGCATCGCGGCGCGGGTCAAGTCCGGAACCGTCGGGATCAACATGCCGTACACGGCCTTCCCGGGGATTCCCTTCGGCGGGTACAAGCAATCGGGCTTCGGCAGGGAGCTCGGGCTCGAGACGCTCGAGCTGTACCTCGAGACGAAGAGCGTCATCGTCTCGACCGGCGCCCGTCCGATCAACCCCTTCGGGCTGTAGCGGCGAGCCCCTATCGCTGGGCCGTTCTCGCGGCCGGGACGGTCGCCCAGGCGAGCTTCTCCGCGAGCACGGTCGGGCTCGGTGTCCTGGCGCCGGTCCTCCGCGAGGACTACGGGCTCTCGCTCGGCCAGGTGGGCGCGCTCCTTTCAGCCGTGTGGGTCGGTGCGTGCATCACGCTCCTTCCTTGGGGGCTCGCCGCGGACCGCTACGGCGAGCGCCTCGTGCTCACGCTCGGCCTCGCGGGATCCGCTGCCTGCCTCGTCGGTGCCGCAGGCGCGGGATCGTTCGAGGCGCTGTTCGTGTCGCTCGTTCTGTCGGGCGCAGCCGGGGCGAGCGTGAACGCGGCCAGTGGTCGCGCTGTCATGTTCTGGTTCTCGCCGAGCGAGCGTGGCCTCGCGCTCGGGATCCGCCAGACGGCGATTCCGCTCGGCACTCTCCTCGTCGCCATCGTCGTTCCGCCGCTCGCCGCCGAGGGCGGCTCGGAGGCGGCATTCCTGTTTCTCGCGGGGCTCTCCGCTGCCGGCGCCGCAGTCGGTGGTCTCTTCCTGCGGGACCGCGCCAGGAATGAGATCGAGCTCGAGCCGGTCGCACGCACGCTCCGGGACCGCAGGATCTGGCGGCTCTCGTTCGCGAGTGCGCTCTACGTCTACACGCAGGTGGCGATCATCGGGTTCGGCGTCCTGTTCCTGCACGACGAGCACGATCTCGACGACGCCGACGCCGCACTCGTCATTGGCGTCGCGCTCCTGCTCGGCGTCGCGTCGCGCATCGGCGCCGGCCGCTGGTCGGACGTCGTCGGATCTCGGATCGGTCCACTTCGTCGACTCGGACTCGCGCTGGCCTGCTCCCTCGCCCTGACCGCGGGGCTCGCCGCGGGCCCGCTCGGGCTGCTCGTGGCCAGCATCGCGATCGCGGGAGGTCTGTCGCTGGCGTGGAACGGGCTGGCGTTCACGGCCGCCGCCGAGCTTGCGGGGGCCGCCCGCAGCGGAGCGGCGCTCGGGCTGCAGCAGACCGTCCTCTCTGCAGGCGGCATGATCGGGTCGCCGGTCTTCGCGGCGACGGTGTCCGGAGCGTCGTGGCCGGCCGCGTTCGCGATCGCGGCGCTCTTCCCCGTCGCCGGCTCGCTCGCGCTGCGCCCGCTTCGCGGCCGTTAGGCTACTGCGGGCTGGACGAGCTCTACGACGGAGCCGGCCAGCCGTTAGATTCCGCGGCGACGATGACGGTTCGCCTGCGAGAGCTCGGCGAGGACGAGCTCCCGGCCTGGCTGGAGGCCGCTCGCCGCTTCTATGTCACCGACCTGGAGCGCCATGCAGGCTTGACCAGAGCGGAGGCGGACGCGAAGGCGAGCCGTGACCACCGAGAGCTGTTCCCGGACGGCAAGCCGGCAGACGGTCTGCACCCGTTCACGATCGAGGACGGGCAGGGCGAGGCGATCGGGCGCCTCCTCTTCGCGGAGCGGCCAGTCGGGGTCTGGTTGTACGAGATCGAGCTCGACGAGCAAGTCCGCGGCCGCGGACTGGGTCGAGAGGCGATGGTGGCGTTCGAAGGGCTTGTGCGTGAGCTCGGCGCGGAGAAGATCACGCTGAACGTCTTCGGGGGAAACGAGGTCGCCCGTTCGCTGTACCGCTCGCTGGGGTACGTCGAGGAATCGGTGCACATGGGCAAGCGGCTCGCGTGAGGATCTTCGAACGGCTGGACCAGCTCTTCGCAATCGGAGGTGGGCCGGGTGCGAACCGGCCGCACCCTTCTCCCGCGGAGGACGCGGCGCACGAACTCACGGCTGGATGGCTCCGGGATGCGGGCCTCGAGGTCGAGGTCGACCCTGACGGCAACCTCTTCGGACATGCCCGGGGGTCGGCGCCCGGGACAACTCCCGTTTGGGTCGGGTCGCACCTCGACACCGTCCCTCAGGGCGGTCGGTTCGACGGGGCTCTCGGCGTCGTCGCCGCCATCGAGGCCGTCGAGCGGGTCGGCTCCGGCTCGGTGGTCGCGTTTCGAGGAGAGGAGGTCGGATGCGTGGGCAGCCGCGCACTCGTAGCTCGACGCGACTCCCTTCCGCGCGCATTCCTCGAGCTCCATGTCGAGCAGGGACCTGTGCTCGCCGACCGGGATGCTCCGCTCGGGGTCGTGACCGGGATCGTCGGCTACGCGCGCGGCGAGCTCGTCGTCGAGGGCCGTGCGGGCCACGCCGGCACGACGCCGATGGAAGGCCGAGCCGACGCGATCGTGGGTGCTGCCACGGAACTGCTCCGCATCCGCGACGCCGCGCTCTCAGTCCCTGGAGGGGTCGCCACGGTGGGCCAGCTCGACGTCGAGCCGGGTGGCGTCAACGTCATACCGTCGCGCGTTCGAATGGCTGTCGATGTGCGTGCCCGCGACGTCGAACAGCTGGACACGCTGATCCGGAAGATCGGGCTCGAGCCGACCCAGCGCACGGAGCCGGTGCCTCTCGACGGTGTGGCTCGGCTCGCGCTTCGCGCTGCGATCGAGGAGCGCGGCCTCGACGTCGTGGAGCTGCCCTCCGGTGCAGGCCACGATGCCGGGGTGCTAGCCGCTGCCGGTGTCGACTCCGCGATGCTGTTCGTCCGCAGCCTGAACGGCGGGATCAGCCATTCGCCCGACGAGCTCTCGAGTTCCGAGGACATCGAGCTCGCCGTCGAGGTGCTCACCGACGCGCTGCGCCGCCTGGCTACGTCTCCCTGAACGAGATCTCCTGAGCGCCCTCCCAGAGCATGCGGTGCCCGAGCTCGCGGAGATCGTCCTTCCCGCCGACGATCGTCGCGAAGTGATTTCCGGCGAGCGCACCCGCCTTGCTCGCGAACGCGACGTAACCGTAGGCGAGCAGGAGCTCCGTCTCGCTCACTCCGCCGGGGTAGAAGACGAGCTCGCCGGGACTCGGGTAGCTCGTCGCGTTCTCGGGTCCGAGCCCCACGTCGAGGTCGCCCATCGGAATCCAGCCTCCCTCGCCCGACCAGCGGACGTGGATGATCTTCGAGTCGAGCGGGAGCATTCGTCGGAAGGCGGCGACGGTGTTGGGCGCAGCCTCTTCCTCGAACCGTGCGCCGAAGTCGAAGCCCCCGGCCGTGATCTCGAGCACCGGTCGAATCTACAGCAGGGCTTCACCGAACGGCGCAGAGACTCGGGACGACCTATCTCGACGCGATCCAGGCGCCGAGGAGGTCGCGCTCGTCCTCGCTCATTCCCGTCGTGTTCCCCGGCGGCATCCGGCGCGTGACCACGGCCTGCTGCTCGATCGCACCCGCCCACGCCTCGATCTGCTCCCGCGTCTCGAACCGGATTCCGAGCGGTGCCGCGGAGCCCGAGTGACAGGGAGCACAGCGCGCGGAGACGACGCTCTGCACCTCTGCGAACGACGCCGGCTCGACCCGTGCCGGGGCCGGGGTTTCGGGCTCGAGCCAGAGCGCGAGCGCCACCACTCCCGCCACGGCGACAGCCGGTATCCACCAGGCGCGGCGACCCTCGTGCCACTGGTTGAAGAACACGCGGATGAGCGCCGTGAGGATCGCGATCAAGACGAAGATGGCCCACGCGTCGTCCGCGCCGAACGTGAACGCGAAGTGCCCGGCGAGCATCGTGAAGAGCACGGGGAGCGTGAGGTAGTTGTTGTGGACGGAGCGGCTCTTGGCCCGAAGAAGCGGTGCCGGGTCGGGCTCGCGCTTCTCGTCCATCGCGGAGACGAGCTTCCGATGCGCAGGGATGATCACGAAGAGGACGTTCGCCGCCATGATCGTCCCGAGCATCGCGCCGACCTGGAGGTAGGCCGCGCGTGCGGAGAAGAGCTCTCCGGCGCCCCACCCCGCGAGCGCGACGAGCGCCACGCCGACGACTGTCAGCGCGCCTTCGTTCCGTTCGCCGAGCGTCCGGCAGAGCGCGTCGTAGACGATCCATGCAAGCAACATTCCACCGACGCTCAGCAGCACCGCCTCCCAGGCTTCGAGCCCTGCGACCGCCGGATCGACGAGGCGGAGGTCCGCATCGACGTAGTAGAGGAGCACCATCAAGCCGAATCCCGACAGCCACGTCGTGTAGGCCTCCCACTTGAACCAGTGCAGCGGCGCAGGCATCTCGGCAGGCGCAAGGCGGTACTTCTGCGAGTGGTAGAGGCCGCCGCCGTGCACACCCCAGAACTCCCCCGCCACGCCTGCTTCCGCGTCGCGGGCCGCCCTCGGCGGACGAAGCGCGAGGTCGAGCCGGACGAAGTAGAACGACGCTCCGATCCAGGCGATGCCCGCGATCACGTGAAGCATCCGGAGACAGACGTCGAGGACGTCTTTCAGGTACGGGTCCACCGATCCCTCGCGATCGCGACCAGCTCGCGGCAGCCGGTGTCCAGCTCCTCCTCCTTCGTTCGTCGAATCCGCGAACGCAGCACCTCGAGGATCTCGGACTTCGAGCGGCCGTCGACGAAGACGACGAAACGGAATCCGAACGTGGCCTCGTACCGGCGGTTGAGGCGCTCGAGCTGGTCGAGCACTGCTTGATCGGCATCGTCACCTTGCTCGGCGGCGGAGCGTGCCGACAGCCCGGTGCGTTGCCCGATCGCCGGATGCGCGTCGAGCGCTTCCAGCTTCTCCTCGGCGCTCAGACCCACGAGGACGTTCTCCGCATGCTCGAGCGGGTTCTCGAGCTCCGCGAGGCGTTCGACCAGGCTCGTTCGGCCCTCGAAGAGATCGGCGAGCTGCGCTGCGGTCAGCTTCCGCGGTAGCTCGCGCATCCGTAGGGCGAGACGAGAAGCGGGATGTGGTGATGGCCCTCGTCGAGCTCCACCTCGAGCTCGACTCGCGCGAAGAAGGGCGACGGCGGCCAGAACACGATCTCGTAGCGGCCCGGCTCGAGGTCACGGGCGAGCTCTTTGATGCGACCCTCTCCGTCCGTCTCGCCCGAGGCGACGACCGCCCGCTCCCGTGCGAGCTCGACGCGCACTCCCGGCGCGGGCTTGCCGACCGCGGTGTCGAGAACGTGTGTCGAGATCGAGACGGTCACGTCGCGAATCTTCGCGCCTGGACCCGATGAGCACGCGCGATCTCCGTCTCGTCGGCGTGAACGAGGCTGCCCTCGAGCACGACGTCCTCGCCGCCGACGACGAGCCGCTCGACCCGGTGAGGAGCGGAGAGGACGAGCCCAGCGACCGGATCGTCCGCGCCGCCGAGCTCGAGCCCATCCGTCCTCCACACTGCGAAGTCCGCGCACTTCCCAGGCTCGAGCGCGCCGAGGTCGGTTCGGCCCAACACGGCTGCGCCTCCTCGGGTCCCCATGCGGAGCGCCGCGCGGACGGTCATTGCTCCCGGCCCGCTGCGGCCGCGGGCGACGAGCAGCGCCTGCTTCACCTCGAAGAGGAGATCGCTGCGCTCGTTGGAGGCAGAGCCGTCGACGCCGAGCCCGACTCGAACCCCTGCGTCCAGGTACTCGGGCACGGGCGCGATCCCGGCGCCGAGCCTCAGGTTCGACGTCGGGCAGTGCGCGACGCCGGTGCTCGAGCTCGCGAAGCCTTCGATGCCCTCCGGCGAGATGTGGACGCAGTGCGCGCACCAGACGTCGTCTCCGAGCCAGCCGAGATCGGTCAGGTACTCGACCGGCGTGCAGCCGTACAGCTCCATGCAGTAGGCCGCCTCCTCGACCGTCTCGGCGAGGTGCGTGTGGAGCACGAGGCCGAGTTTCCGGGCGAGCGTCGCGGATTCGGTCATCAGCCGCTTCGTCACTGAGAACGGTGAGCACGGTGCGACGGCGATCTGGACGCGAGCTCCGGGCCCCGGCTCGTGCAGCTCGCTCGCGAGCCTCTCGGTGTCGGCGAGCACGGAGTCGATGTCTTCCACGAGCTCGTCCGGGGGAAGGCCGCCGTCCGCCTCGCCGAGGTCCATCGAGCCGCGCGACGCCACCATCCTCACGCCGAGCTCGCGTGCCGCCCGTACCTCCGCCTCGATCAGGCCGCGGCGGCCGCGCGGGAAGACGTAGTGGTGGTCGAAGACGGTCGTGCATCCTGAGAGCGCGAGCTCCGCGAGGCCGGTGCGCGCGGCTGCGTACTCCGACTCGGCGTCGATGCCCGACCACACGGGGTACAGCTCGCGTAGCCAGGAGAAGAGGTCGGCCTCTTGAGCGCGCGCCCGGGTGAGCGTCTGGTACAGGTGGTGGTGCGTGTTCACGAGCCCGGGCGTGACGACCGCCCCGTGGAGCTCGATCGACTCGTCCGCCTCGGGCTCCGCTCCCGAGCCGACGGAAGCGACCAGGCCGCCCTCGACGAGCAACCAGCCCTCCGGGTGCTCCGTCCCCGCGTCGTCGCACGTGACGATCCAGCCTCCGCGGTAAAGGCTCTTCATGCCTGCAGGGGGACGAGCTCGAAGCGGTCGACGTCGACCAGGCCGCGGTCGGTGATCTTGAGGTGCGGAATCACCGAGAGCGCCAGGAACGCGAGCGTGAGGAACGGCGTCGCGCCCGACCATCCGAGCTCGTGCGCGGCCTCGTTGCAGGCACGGCTCTGCCCGATAACGTCCGCGAGCGGCGCGTCGGAGAGCAGCCCGGCGATGGGAAGCGGGCACTCGGCGAGGACGCGCAGGTTCTCGACGGCCACGATCCCGCCTCCGATCGAGGCGAGGCGCTCGACCGCGAATGCCATGTCGCGGTCGCTCATGCCGACGACGACGAGGTTGTGCGCGTCGTGGGCGACGGTCGAGGCGAGCGCGCCGCGTTGCAGTCCCGATCCCGACACGAACCCGAGCCCGACCCGACCCGTCGCGAGGTGGCGTTCGACGACCGCGATCTTCGCGAGATCGCGGTCCGGGTCGGCGACTGCGAGCCCACCTTCGACGGAAGGCTCGCGCACGAGCGACTCCGTGACGACCTGGTCCTCGATGAGGCCGATTGCACGAGCGCTCCCTCCGGTCCACGGTATGGCGAAGTCCGTCGGATCGACTCCACGGACCCGTACGGACTGTCGTACCCACTCGGGGATCGCAACCCGAGGCGCGTCCTCGATCGGGCGTCCGCGCTTGAGCACGGTCTCTGGCGCGAAGCTCACGAGGTCCGGGAGGACGAGGAGGTCGGCGACGTAGCCGGGTGCGATCGCGCCGTGCCGGCGGAGACCGTGCCAGAGGCCGGGGTGGAACGTCGCCATGACGATCGCGTCCTCCGGGGCGATGCCCGCCGCGACGGCTTCGCGAACCATGCCGTTGACGTGTCCCGTGTCGGCGATGTCCTCGGGGTCACGGTCGTCCGTGCAGAAGGCGATCCGGCCGGGCCCGTACTCCTTCACGAGCGGGAGGAGAGCGTGCAGGTTGCGTGCCATCGACGCCTCACGGATGAGGAGCCACATCCCGGCGCGCAGCCGCTCGCGTCCTTCTTCGACGGTCAGCGCCTCGTGGTCCGAGTAGATCCCGGCTGCCGCGTACGCCTGCAGTTGGCGTCCGAGGACGCCGGGTGCATGGCCGTCCACGTGCCGCGCGCCGTCGATCGAGAGCTTCTCGAGCTCGGTCGCCGAGCCCTCGACGACCCCGGGGAAGTTCATCATCTCAGCCAGTCCGAGGACCCGCCGTCTGCGCATGAGCGACTCGAGATCGCCCGGGGTCAGCGGGCGCCGTGGGGACTCGAACGGCGAGGCGGGAACGCACGACGGCGCCATGAAGTAGACGTCGAGCTGGAGACCTGCGCTCGCGTCGAGCAGCCAGTGCACGCCGTCGACGCCGAGGACGTTGGCGATTTCGTGCGGGTCGGCGACGACCGCCGTCGTGCCGAGTGGAAGAACAAGGCGCGCGAACTCGTCGACCATGAGCTTCACCGATTCGAGGTGCATGTGCGCATCGATGAAGCCGGGCACGACGTACCGGCCGGACGCGTCGAGCGTCTCGCGCCCGTCGTACTCGCCGACGCCGGCCACGACTCCGTCGACGATCGCGACGTCGGCGTCGAGCCACTCCCTCGTGAACACCGAGAGCACGCGGCCACCGCGTACGACGAGGTCGGCCGGCTCGTCGCCGCGGGCCACGGCCAGGCGACGCTGGAGGGTCTCCATCCGCCTAGCGTAATACGGTCGCTGCCGCTCTCTCGTCTCGGCCGACGATGTCGTATAGAACAGAGCGGATATGGAGGTCGTCACCCCCCGGTCGCTCGACGAGGCGCTCCGGCTCAAGGCCGAGCACCCCGCGGCCGTTCCGATCCAGGGCGGTACCGACGTCATGGTCACGCTCAACTTCGATCGCGCACGACCCGAGGTGCTCCTCAACCTCAACGAGGTCGCGGAACTTCGTTCGTGGACCCGGGAGAACGGCTCTCTTCGGCTCGGCGCCGGGCTCACCTACTCGGAGGCGATGACTGGTGAGATCGCGAACGAGCTGCCGGCGCTCGCCGAGGCGTCGCGGACGGTCGGCTCCCCGCAGATCCGGAACCGCGGCACGATCGGTGGGAATCTTGGCACGGCCTCGCCCGCCGGTGACGCACTGCCGCCTCTGCTGATCGAGGGCGCCGAGGTCGAGGTCGCGAGCATTCGCGGAGCACGCTCGCTCCCCGTCGAGAGCTTTCTCACGGGGGTGAAGCGAACGGCACTCGAGGCGGACGAGCTGATCGTCTCCATCGGAGTCCTGCCGAGCGACCAGCCGCAGACCTTCATGAAAGTCGGGCCGCGAAACGCGATGGTCATCGCCGTCTGCTCTCTCGCCCTCGTGGCCGATCGCGAGCGAGGAGAGCTGCGGGCCGCGTTCGGCTCGTCGGCGCCGACGGCGCGGCTCGTGACAGGGTCGCTCTCGGACGTGGACTCCTTCCCGGACCTCGTGGCCGCAGCCGCGTCTCCGATCGACGACGTGCGCGGCACGGCGGCGTACCGGCGTCACGCACTGCGCGTCCTCACGGGGCGCGCGCTCGAGAGGTGCCTCACGTGAGGATCGAGCTCACCGTCAACGGCGAGCTCCTCGAGGCCGAGGTCTGGGCGGGCGAGAGCCTGCTGGCGACCCTCCGCGACCGGCTCGCGCTTCCCGGCTCGAAGAACGCGTGCGAGCAGGGTGAGTGCGGGTCCTGCTCGGTGCTGCTCGACGGCGAGCTCGTCTGCTCGTGCCTCGTGCTCGCAGCTCAGGCGGATGGGCATGAGGTGGTCACGGTCGAGGGGCTGGCTCCGGCGGACGCTCTCCACCCGGTGCAGGACGCGTTCGCCGAGACCGGGGCGGTCCAGTGCGGCTTCTGCACGCCGGGGTTCGTCGTCGCGGCGGCCGATCTCCTACGGCGTGTTCCCGAGCCGAGCGACGACGAGATCCGCGAGGCGCTCTCCGGCAATCTCTGCCGCTGCACCGGCTATCAGAAGATCCTCGACGCGGTCCGGGAGGCGGCTGGACGATGAGCACCGCGGTGGGCACGCTCCGGCAGGGTCGGGCGACGCCGGCGATGCGGCGTGCCGATGCCGTCCCCAAGGTCACCGGGGAGTTCGCCTACTCGAGCGACCTCCACGCCGCCGGGATGCTCTGGGGGCAGACGGTACGCAGCCCGCACGCGCACGCTCGCATCGTCGGGATCGACATCTCGGAGGCGGTCGGGATGCCGGGCGTCCACGCCGTGCTCACTCACGAGGACGTTCCCGGTCGGAAGACGTACGGCCTCGAGTTCGCCGACCAGCCCGTGCTGGCCTCGGCGCGGGTGCGCTATTTCGGCGAGCCTGTTGCGATCGTCGCCGCCGAGGAGCCCGAGCAGGCCAGACGAGCGGCAGCGGTGGTGCGCGTCGAGTACGAGCCGCTCGCACCCGTCACGGACCCCGAGCGCGCGACCGAGATGGAGGCGCTGCATCCCGATCGGCCGACGATGGGGCACGGGTACAGGAACGATCCCCGGCCGAACGTCGTACGCTCGATGCTGATCCGGCACGGCGACCCGGATGCGAGCGGCGACGCGACCGTCTCGGGTCACTACGAGCTCGGGCAGCAGGACCAGGCGTTCCTCGGCCCGGAGTCGGGGATCGCGATTCCCGACGGCGAGGGCGGAATCGACATCCACGTCGCCACGCAGTGGCTCCACGTCGACCGCGATCAGGTCGCCCCGTGCCTCGGTCTCGAGCCCGAGATGGTGCGGATCCACCTGGCCGGCGTCGGCGGCGCGTTCGGCGGGCGTGAGGACCTCTCGATGCAGATCCACGCCGCGATGCTCGCGCTACGGACCGACCGTCCCGTGAAGATGGTCTACAACCGCGAGGAGTCGTTCGTCGGCCACATCCACCGCCATCCGGCGCGCATCTGGGCCGAGCACCGGGCGACTCGCGCCGGACAGCTCGTCGCCGTTCGCATGCGGGTCCTGATCGACGGCGGGGCGTATGCCTCGAGCTCGAGCGCGGTCATCTCGAACGCCTGCGCCTTCGCGGTCGGCCCGTACGCCGTCGAGAACGTCCTCGTCGAAGGTCTCGCGGTCTACACGAACAACCCTCCCTGCGGGGCGATGCGGGGATTCGGGGCGGTGCAGACGTGCTTCGCAGCCGAGGCGCAGATGGACAAGCTCGCGGCCGAGCTGCGGATCGATCCCGTCGAGCTCAGGCTTCTCAACGCACTCGAGCCGGGAGGCACGCTTGCGACCGGCCAGGTCGTCGCGGGCTCGCTGCCGACGCGCGAGGTCATCCGCCGGGCCGCTGCGATCCCGATCCCCGAGGCGGAGGAGCTTCCACGTGATGCGATTCGTCTTCCTGGCGGAGCGGGCAACACGACGCGCGGTGAGGGCATTCGGCGCGGTGTCGGCTTCGCCGTCGGGTTCAAGAACATCTGCTTCTCGGAGGGGTTCGACGACTACTGCACGGCGCGTGTTCGGATCAGGGGCGACGGGAGCGCCGAGGTGCACTGTGCGTCCGCCGAGGTCGGTCAGGGAGTGACCGACGTCATCCTGCAGGTTGCGCGCCTCGAGCTCGGGACGGAGCACGTGGAGCTCGCGTCGGGTTCGACGGCCGAGGTCGGCTCCGCCGGCTCGACGTCGGCATCGCGGATGACCTGGATGGCGGCGGGTGCGGTCCAGGCTGCGTGCCGCGCGGCACTCGACGAGCGCGAGCGGCTCGGCGGTGCCGAGGTCGACGTCGAGCGCGTCTACCGGCACCCGCGCACCTTCCCGCTCGATCCGGAGACAGGTCAGATCACGGACGGACAGGCGCATGTCGCGCTCGCAGTCGCGGCGATGCGGGTCGTCGTCGAGGTCGACGTCGACCTGGGTCTCACGCGCGTCGTCTGGATCGGTACGGCGCAGGACGTCGGCAAGGCGCTCAGCCGGACCGCGGTCGAGGGGCAGATCGAGGGCGGCACTGCTCAGGGGCTCGGGCTCGCACTCATGGAGGAGCTCCAGACGCACGACGGCGTCATCGCGAACGCGAGCTTCACGGACTACCTCGTTCCGACCTTTCTCGACATGCCGCCGATCGTGTCCGAGCTCGTCGAGGAGCCGGAGCCCGACGCACCGTACGGGGTCAAGGGCGTCGGCGAGCCACCGACCGTGGTCTCGACGGCTGCGATCGTCGCGGCGCTCAGGAATGCGACCGGGCGTGAGCTCGCGCGTGTTCCCGTCCGCCCGGACGACATCGTCGAGGTGTAGTCGTCACGACGAGGAGAGATCGTCGAGCAACGCCCTCAGCAGGCGGTAGAAGCGCTGCGTGCTCGCGATTCCGACCCGCTCGCCCGGGGCGTGGAGGCCGACGATGGAGGGTCCGATCGAGATCATCTCGATTCCGGGCAACTTCTCGCCGATGACGGCACACTCGAGTCCACCGTGGACGACCTCGAGGTGAGCGGCTCTGCCGAAGACACGCTCGAACGTCCCGCGCGCAGTCGCGAGGAGTTGCGAGTCCGGGGCCGGCGGCCATGAAGGGTACGAGTGAACGACCTCGACGTTCGCCCCCGCCAGGCGTGCGCCGGCCTCGATCGTCGCCACGAGATCGTCGAGTGCGCCCGGGCTCGAGCTCCTCGACATGGCCGCGAGCGTCAGGACGCCGTTCTCCGTCGTCGCCACGGTGAGGCATGTGCTCGTCTCGACAGCTCTGGCCTCACCTGGCATCAGGGCGAGAACACCGTTGGGAATGGCGGCGAGAAGATCCAGCGCACGGCACGTCACGAACTCGGAGGCCGCGTCCGTCGGCTCGCCGGCCTCGAGCGAGAGCGAGAGACCGTCCTCGTCCGGGTGCTGCTCGCGAAGGGCGTTCAGCTCCCGCCGCGCTGCATCGTGCAGGGCTTCCTCCGATTCAGGGTCGGCCACGATCGTTGCCTCGGCTCGGCGAGGTATCGCGTTGCGGCTCGCCCCACCTCCGAGTCGGACGAGCCGGAACGGTGCCGTGCGGTAGGCGGTCGCGAGGATGCGCCCGAGCGCCTTGATCGCGTTGATCCGACCGCAGGCGATGTCCTCTCCGGAATGACCGCCTCGCGCCCCGGACAGCTCGATCCGAAGTCCGAGCGCCTGCGCGGGGGTGGGCTCCGGTGAGAGCTCCACGTGGAGGAACGTGTGCGCGCTCCCGGCGCAACCGACCGTGAGCACCTCGTCGCTCGTCCCGTCCAGGTTGACCAGAAGCCGCCCTGAGACGAGCGAGGGATCGAGCGCCTTCGCGCCGTCCAGACCTTGCTCCTCGGAGACGGTGAGGAGGAGCTCGAGCGGGCCGTGCTCGAGCGCGGAGTCGTCCGCGACCGCGAGCGCAGCGGCGACTCCGATGCCATTGTCCGCCCCGAGCGTCGTCCCTTCGGCGATCACCCAATCGCCGTCGACGACGACGTGGATTCGGCCTTCCCGCGGGTCGTACGGACTCTCCTCGTCACGCTCGCAGACCATGTCGAGGTGCGCCTGGAGCACGACCGTCGGAGCCTCGGCCCGTCCGGGCGACGCAGGGATGCGAACGACGGCGTTGCCGGCCCCGTCGACATTCGCCTCCAGGTCACGAGCGCGGGCCCATGCGAGGACGTGCGCGCGCGCCTCGTCTTCGTGCTTCGAGGGCCGTGCGATCTGCGTCAGCTCGCCGAAGCGCTCCCAGACGAGTGCGGGCTCGAGGCCGTCGAGGACGCGGTCGGCGCTCACCGTCGCAGGGTGAGCGCCGCGCCGACGAGGAGCAGCCCGATCCCGAGCACTCGCGGCCACGTGACGGCGACCTGCTCGACTCCGAACCAGCCGTGGCGGTCGATGAGCGTCGCAAGCGTGAACTGCGCCGCGATGAGGAGTGCCGTCGTCGCGACGATGCCGATCCGCGGTCCTGCGACCGTGATCGCCAGGATGATGAGCGCGCTCATCACCCCGCCGAGCAGCATCCACTTCGGCGAACCGAGGGCATCGCCGACGCCGGACAGCGAACGGCGAGCGACGATCAGCACGGCGAGCGCCACGACGGCGCCGATGAGGGAGGCCGTCGCGACGGCTTCCAGGCTTCCGACGCGGTCTCCCAGGCGTCCCTGAACCGCGATCTGCACCGCGCCGCCGAGCCCGGCGGCGAGTGCGAGGGCGGCAGCGAAGGCCGTCGAGCTCACGCGGAGGACGCTATACGCTCCCCGTCGTCACCGACGAAGGGAGCGGACGTGGTTCGCGCAATCGTCCAGTACGAGGCTGAGCCCGACGCCGAGCGTTACAGGCAGCACGTCGACGAGTACGTGGCGAAGGTTTCGTGCTCCGCGTTTCGGCACGGCAAGGTGTTCGGGTCACCCTTCGGGGAGCCGAGGTTCAGCTACTACGCCGAGTTCGAGTGGGACGACATGGACTCGTTCAGGGAGGCCGCCAACTCGCCGGCCTTCTCGGCGAGCGCTAAGGACGCGATGGCGATGGGTATCCCCTTCCAGGTCCACTTCGCCTCGATCGAGTGACCGAACCCGCCCACCCGCGTCCGAGCGACCCCGCGGACCTCGGGTTCGAGACGATCGTCTACGAGAAGGCGCCACCGCGAGCGACCATCCGGCTCAACCGACCGGACGTGCTGAACGCGTTCGACTTCCGGATGCTGCGCGAGATCGCCCGTGCCGGCGAGGACGCCTCGTGGGACGACGACGTGCGCGCGGTCGTCGTCACGGGCACCGGCCGCGCGTTCTGCGTCGGGGCCGATCTTCGGTCGTGGGGCGAGGATCTCCTCGGCAACTCGAGCGAGTACTGGAAGTGGTTCGGCGCCTTCAAGGACATGCACGATCGCCTGCGCGAGATCGGCAAGCCGACGATCGCGCGCGTCAACGGGATGGCGGTCGGCGGAGGGAACGAGCTGCAGATGGCGTGCGACCTCTCGGTGATGGTCGAGACGGCGTTCATCCGCCACGTCGGGCTCCGGCACGGCTCGGTTCCGGCGGGAGGCGCCACCCAGTGGCTCCAGCTGATGGTTGGGGACCGGCGAGCGCGCGAGATCGTCTTCCTGTGCGACGAGATTCCCGCTGTCCAGGCTGCCGACTGGGGCCTCGTCAACCGAGTGGTACCCGAGGGCGAGCTCGACGCCGTCGTCGACGAGTGGGTGGAGAAGCTCGCGGCGAGGCTCCCGCAGACCATGCGCTACGCGAAGCACCAGCTGAACGTCTGGCGCGATCTCGCGTGGCATCAGACGGTGGGTCACGCGCGCGACTGGCTTGCCATGTCCATGCTCGGCGAGGAGGCGCAGGGCGCGGTGCGCGCGTTCCTCGAGCGCGGGAAGGACGAGTAGGCTCACAGTCATGGCCGATGAGGTCGTCACCCGTCGCGACGGCGCCGTCCTGACCATCACGCTCAACAGGCCGGATACGTACAACGCGATCAACAGGGCGATGCACGATGGCCTCGCGGGTGCACTCGGCGACGCGGCCGACCCGCAGGTGCGCGCGGTTGTCATAACCGGGGCAGGGCGTGGCTTCTGCTCGGGCCAGGACCTGCGCGAGTTCCAGGAGCTCCCGGGTGGCGTGCGCGAGGCGCTCGAGCAGACGTACCACCCGAACATCCGCGCGATCCGGGCGCTCGAGAAGCCGGTGATCGCAGCGGTCAACGGCGCGTGTGCGGGCGCCGGACTGTCGCTCGCGTGTGCGTGCGACGTGCGTATCGCCTCGGATCAGGCGTCGTTCGTCCCCGGCTTCATCGGGATCGGGCTCGTTCCCGATGCGGGCGGGAGCTGGTTCATACACCGCCTGCTCGGGTTCGCGCGCGCCTTCGAGTGGATGGTCTCGAACCGGCGGCTCAGCGCCGAGGAGGCGCTCCGCTGGGGTCTCGTCTCGGAGGTTCGGCCGACGGACGAGTTCGCGGGTCGTGTGGACGAGCTAGCCGTTCGGTACGCGGCGTTGCCGACGCGTGGCGTGGCGATGACGAAGCAGCTCTTCGAGCACGCCTTCACGGCGTCGCTCGAGGAGCAGCTCGAGCTCGAGGCGACACTCCAGCAGGCGGCGACGCAGACGGAGGACTTCGCCGAGGGCGTGCAGGCATTCCTCGAGAAGCGCGCGCCCGAGTTCCGCGGCCGGTAGCGGCCCGTGGAGATTCGCGCGGTCGACTACCACACCGGCGGCGAGCCGTTTCGCATCGTGACGGACGGAGTGGAAGCTCCGCGGGGTGCCACCATCCTCGGCAAGCGTCGCGACGCGCTGGAGCGACTCGATCACGTTCGGAGGCTCCTCGTCCACGAGCCCCGTGGGCACGCCGACATGTACGGCTGCTTCGTCGTCGAGCCCGACGACGACCTCGCCGACCTCGGGGTCGTCTTCTTCCACAACGCCGGCTACTCGACCGCGTGTGGCCACGGGACGATCGCGCTCGTCACGTGGGCGCTCGACGAGGGAATCGTCGAGCGCTCGGAGGGAGAGAACCACGTCGTCGTGGACGTGCCGTCGGGGCGACTCGACACCTGGGCCCGGGTCGAGAACGGTCGTGTGCGCTCCGTGCGCTTCCGGAACGTCCCGGCGTTCGTCTGGGCGGAAGGTCTCGAGCTCGACGACCGGACGGTGGATGTCGCGTTCGGCGGCGCCTTCTACGCCTCCCTGGAGGAGCGAGTCGAGCCGGGCGAGCTGCCCCGGCTGATCGAGCTCGGCCGCGAGCTAAAGCGCGAGGTCGAGGCCTGGCAGGACGTCGTCCACCCGCTCGAGCCGGAGCTTCGCGACGTCTACGGGGTGATCTTCTGGCAGGAGGAGGCCGAGCGGCCCTTGACGCAGCGCAACGTCACGGTCTTCGCCGACGGCGAGGTCGACCGCTCGCCGTGCGGCAGCGGAACCTCGGCGCGTCTCGCGCTGCTCGACCGTTCGGGCCGCCTCCCGCGCGGGGACGTGCTCGTGCACCGGAGCATCGTCGACTCCGAGTTTCGTGCGCGGGTTGTCGGCGACGCAGACGTTGCCGGCATTCCGGCCGTGGTCACCGAGGTCGAGGGCAGCGCCTTCAGGACCGGCGAGCACGTCTTCACGCTCGACCCGGAGGACCCGCTGGGCGACGGTTTCCTGCTGCGCTGACCCACCCATTCAGGGCGTGTCGAGACGTCGCGGCGCGGGTATTACTTCGGGATCGCCACGGACGTCCTTCCGAAGAGATACTCGAGGCCGACGCTCGTCGCCCGCGGGGGAATGGGCGAGGTGTACCGCGCGACCGATTCCGTCCTCGAGCGAACGGTCGCTGTGAAGCTGCTCTCGGACCGCTTCGCGCGCGAGCCGGAATCCCGGGCCCGGTTCCAGCGCGAGGCGTTGGCGGCCGCACGCCTCTCCGGTCGCAGCGACGTCGTGACCGTGTTCGACGTCGGCGAGCATCGAGGGAGGCCGCTCATCGTGATGGAGTACCTGGACGGCGGCTCGATCTTCGATCGTCTCGAGCGCGGGGAGGTCACCCGGGAGCAGGCTCTCGAATGGCTCACGCAGACGGCTGCGGCGCTCGATCACGCTCACGCCCACGGGATCGTGCACCGGGACGTGAAACCCGCGAACCTCCTGCTCGATCGAGAGGGGAGCGTGCGGGTCTCGGACTTCGGGATCGCGTCGGCGACGGGTTTCGACACGCTGACACTGCCCGGGATGGTTCTGGGGACCGCCGGGTACCTCTCCCCCGAGCAGGCCCGGGGCGAGCCCGCGACTCCGGCGAGCGACCGGTATGGCTTCGGAGTCGTCGCGTTCGAGCTCCTCACCGGCCGACGACCGTTCGCAGGCGAAACGCCCGCCACGCAGGCTTTCGCGCATCTGCACGCCGAAGTGCCGAGTGCGACCGCACTCGACTCGTCGCTTCCGGAGGCGGTCGACGCCGTCTTCGCGCGCGCTCTGGCGAAGGACCCGGCTGCTCGACCCGCTACCTGCCGCGAGCTCGTGGACGGGCTCCGGGCCGCTTTCGCGTTCGTCGACGGACGTCCCGAGCCCTCCGACGGAGCACTGACGCCCACCCTCCCGCTCCACACGACCGACGAGCCGACGAGGCGTGAGCCCCCGAAGCGGTCCCCGCGTCGAGCTCGGCTGCCATCCAACGGCGCCACGATCGTCCTCGTCGGAGTCGTGGTCCTCGTCGCGGGGATCGCAACCGCCACCTTGCTGGACGCGACCAGGGACACCGGGACTCAGGCGCGTCGTCCCGCGGCGAACTCACAGACGACGACGTCTTCGCCCGGGTCGACGGCCGAGGCTCCCGCGTCGCCGAGCGGCGCCGAGTTGAACGACACGGGGTTCGCGAGGATGCAGGCAGGCGACTACGCGGCCGCTCTCCCGCCTCTTCGCGACGCCGTCCTCGCGCTCCGCGGCTCCGGCTCGCTCACCGAGGCGTACGCGAGCTACAACCTGGCCTTCACGCGCTTCGCACTCGGGCGCTGCGACGGTGTGGTCGGCCTGCTCGACCGCTCGGAGAGGATTCAGGGCGATCGTCGGGAGATCGACCGCCTTCGCAGCGAGTGGGATGCGAGGTGTGCAAACGCCGACGACGATGCGCGTGGCAACGGGAAGGGCAACGGCCGCGGCAAGAAGAAGGGCGGCGGTGACTAGACCTACGTCGCGAGCTTGGTGAGAATCTCGCCGTCTTCGGGAAAGCGGCCGACGGCGTGCTTGGAAAAGACGAGCTCACCGTCGACGAGGACGTCGAACTGGCCATGCCCGCCGGGAGTGGCTCTCGCAGTAGCGTCCATCCTCGACTCGATCTCGGCCGCGAGACTCGCGGCCCGTGTGTCGTAGCCGCTTCAGGTCGGACAGTAGAGGATCTCGACCGTCACGCGCGAGGACTCTACCGGTCGCGTTGCGCGCTGCCGTAGAGGTCGAAGTCGCCCGCGATGATGCGATCGAGGCGGCCGGTCCGGTAGCCCTGGCGCCGTCACGCATGCGAGCCCGAATGCCTCAGCGAGCGTCTCGTCGTCGGTCCGGACGTCGAGCGGATCGTGCTCGAGCGCACGCCGTGCCGCCGGAGAGAGTCAAAGCAGCGATGAGTCTCGGCCAAGCTCCCTCTCGAGGATGTCCTCGACTCGGCTGCGGAGTGCGTCGTCGGCGAGGCCGCGGTGGAAGCAGGTCGTCCGCCTGCGGAGGACGTCGTCCGCGCTCCGCGCCCATTCGTGGGTGGCGGCGTAGTGAACCTGGGCGAGGATGTCCGGACCGCCGGGGTGCAGGCGCTCGAGGAGCGAGTGGTCCTCGGCCGCGGGAGCGAGCACCTCGGCCGCGAGGCCTCCGTACAGCTGGAGGACATGCGCCCGCAGGTCGGGCTCGAGAGCGACGGGCAGCGATGCGCGCTCGAGCCCGACTGCGCCGGGAAGCGGCCACGGCCGCTTGTCGAGTCGGTGGAGGCCGATGTCCGTTCGAAGCCTGTCGAGTGCCTGGAACGCGATTCTCCGGTACGTCGTCAGCTTGCCGCCGGCGACGTTGAGCATCCCGCCCGGGCTCCGCGTGAACACGGTCTCTCGCCTCGCGCTCACGCTTTCGCCGTCACCGGTCGGAAGCACTCGCAACCCGGCGTACGCCGCTCGCACGCGATCACGGGCTACGACAGGCGTCGGGAGGGCGACGGATGCTTCGTCGAGGATCTGCTCGACATCCGCCGCAGTCACGGTGACGTCTCCGGGGTCGCCGGCGTGCTCCGTGTCCGTCGTGCCGAGAAGGAGCATGTCGTGCCAGGGGACGGCGAAGGTCACCCGGACGTCGTCCTGCGCGATCGTCAGCGCCGCAGTCCACGCTCCGTCGAGCGTGAGGAGCACGTGTGCTCCCTTGCTCAGCCGCACCGACGAACCGGCGCGCGGGTCTTCGAGTCGCCGGACGTGATCGACCCAAGGGCCCGCGGCGTTGACGACCGCGCGCGCCTGGACCGGGATCTCCTCGCCGTCCACGCGGACGTCCGCGCCCGAGATCCGTCCGCCCGTGGAGTGGAGCTCGATCACCTCGGCCCCGTTGAGGGCGCATGCGCCCGCTTCCACGGCCGCACGGACGTTCTCGAGACAGAGGCGGGCGTCGTTCGTGGTTGCGTCCGCGTAGAGGGCACACGAGCGCAGGTCCTCGCGCCGAAGCGGCGGCACCAGCTCACCGGCTTCACGGGGGCCGACGAGCCAGTTGATTCGCGATCGGGCGAGCGCCGAGTAGAGGACGATCCCGCTCTGCACGAACGCCGGGCGATAGGGGCCTCCCCGGTAGAGGGGAAGGAGGAACGGCGTTCGGCGGACGAGGTGCGGTGCGACGATCTTCGACAGCACACGTCGCTCGTGGTGTGCCTCGCGCACGAGGCGCACGTCGCCGAGGCGGAGGTACCGGAGACCGCCGTGAATGAGCTTCGACGAGGCGCTCGACGTCGCGCCGCCGAAGTCGGACTTGTCGACGAGCGCGACGGCGAGGCCAGCCCTCGACGCCTGGGCAGCGATGCCTGCGCCGATGATCCCGCCGCCGATGACGAGCAGGTCGAAGCGGCGCCGCGACAGCTCCGCAAGCGTGTCGGCGCGCGAGTGGCCGATCACCGAGCGAGGCGAGTCGAGGCGGCCTTCATCGAAGGATCGTGCCCGATTTGCGGCGTCCTGATTGGATTGCACCTCGGATGCCACTCTCGGCACTGGCGCTCGCCCTCGGCGCAGCCTTCCTGCACGCCGTCTGGAATCTTCTCCTCGCCCGCGCCCCCGACGTGCAGGCGGCCACCGCGGTTGCGCTCGTCACCGGCGCCGTCGTCTTCGCTCCGATCGCCGCGCTCGCCTGGGAGGCCGAGCGCGAGGTCCTGCCCTACCTCGTCGTCACCTCCCTCCTGCAGCTCACGTACTTCGTCCTTCTGGCCGCGGCCTACACACGGGCGGAGCTCTCGTTCGTGTACCCGATCGCACGCGGATCGGCGCCCGTGCTCGTGCTCGTCGCCGGCATCGCCGTTCTCGGTGAGGCGGTCTCCGCGACGCAGGCGGTGGGCGTCCTGCTCGTCGCTGCGGGGGTGCTCTTCGTGCGCGGGATCCGTACGCGGGGAGGAGCAGTGGATCTCGTCTTCGCGCTCGCCATCGCCGCCTGCATCGCCTCGTACACGCTGCTCGACCAGCGAGGCATCCGCTACGCCTCACCCGTCGTGTACCAGGAGCTCTCGATGATCCCCGCCACGATCGCATTCGTCGTCCTGGCGCTTCGTCGAAGCGGGCGGCCGGCCGTCGGGCAGGCGATCGGGCTGCCCGCCATTGCGGCCGGGCTCGCTACGTTCGGCGCATACATCCTCGTCCTCGCCGCGCTGTCTCGTGCATCGGCGGCGTCGGTCGCGGCGGTGCGCGAGACGAGCGTCGTCATCGCCACCGTCCTCGCGGTGCCGATCCTCCACGAGCGCGTCGGCCCGTCACGACTCGCTGGCGCAGCGCTCGTCGTCGTGGGTGTGGCGTTCCTCGTCTACTAGCCGATCACGACCGCCGAAGGGCGATCGCGTGGCCCGCGCCCTCGGGTGCGGGCAGGGAGGCGTGGGCAGCCGCGGCAGCCGCTACGAGCGAGGCGAGGGGCTCCCGCGAGGGAACGGAGCGACCCTCGCTCGTGTCCACGTGCAGCAGGAGATGCTCTCCTGTCGCGAGGTTCTCCCCCGTGCGCCCGTGCACGAGCGTATGGAAGAGATGGAGCCGCTTCTCGTCGGCGCCGAGTACCTGGGTGTGCACGGAGACCGGCTCGAGCGCCGCCAC
>DATIBA010000236.1:0-4295 GCA_035457765.1 Gaiellaceae bacterium | reverse complement strand
GCCGGTGCCCGCTCTCGACGGGCACGTCGCGGTGCCGGGCGACAAGTCGATCTCCCACCGTGCCGTCCTCGTCGGTGCGCTTTGCGAAGGCGACGTCCGCGTCTCGGGCTTCGGTCGCTCGGCCGACACGGAGGCGACGATCGCCGTCGTCCGGGAGCTTGGCGTGGAGGTCGTGGAGGAGGGAGTCGATTCGCTACGAGTCCGCGGCGTCGGGCTGCGGGGCCTCGTCCAGCCCGCAGCGAGTCTCGACTGCGCGAACGCGGGGACGCTCATGCGCCTCGCCGCCGGCATTCTCGCGGGGCAGCGTGGACGGTTCGAACTCGTCGGCGACGAGTCGCTCTCGACCCGGCCGATGGAGCGCGTCGCGGAGCCGCTTCGGCGAATGGGCGCCCGGGTCGGGACGACCGACGGCCATGCGCCGCTGGTGATCGAAGGCGGAGCGCTCCACGCGATCGACTACGAGCTCCCGGTGCCCTCCGCGCAGGTGAAGTCGGCGGTGCTGCTCGCGGGCATCCTCGCCGCGGGCACGACCACCGTCGTCGAGCCGATCCCGACTCGCGACCACACGGAGCGGCTCCTCGAGCGGGCGGGGGCGCGAGTGACTCGCCGGCCCGGCAGCATCTCGGTCGAGACCGCGGACGCTCTGCGGCTGGACGAGCTCGAGGTCCCGGGCGACTTCTCGTCGGCGGCGCCGCTGCTCGTCGCGGCCGCGATCGTGCCGGGATCCACGCTGACCGTGCACGGGGTCGGCCTCAACCCGCGTCGCACGGGGCTCCTCGACGTTCTCGAGCGCATGGGGGCCCGGATCGCCATCTACAACCGCCGCCCGCTCGGCGGCGAGCCGGCCGGTGACGTCGAGGTTCGGGCCTCGGAGCTCGTGGGGGCGACCGTCTCGCGCAAGGAGGTGCCGTCGCTGATCGACGAGCTGCCGTTGCTCGCGCTCGCCGCCTGTCACGCGCGAGGCGAGACCGTGGTGCGTGGGGCCGCCGAGCTGCGCTTCAAGGAGACCGACCGGATCGCGGGCGTGGTGGAGGAGCTCCGCCGGATCGGGGCTCACATCCGCGCGACCCGGGACGGTTTTCGTATCAAAGGGGTTCCCACCCGCCTCCGCGGTGGAGTCGTCGAGTCGCGCGGCGACCATCGGCTCGCAATGCTTGGAGCGATCGCAGGAGTGTCCTCGCGTGAAGGCGTCGAGCTGCGTGGTTCCGAAGCGGTCGACGTGAGCTTCCCTGGATTCTTCGGAGTTCTCGGGCAGATCGCCCCCGGCTCGGTTGACTACCCTCCGCCGGCATGATCGTCGCCATCGACGGACCGGCCGGGTCCGGCAAGAGCACCGTTGCGTCGACGCTCGCCCGGCGTCTCGGCTTTCTGTACCTCGACACGGGTGCCATGTACAGAGCACTCACCTGGCTCGCGCGGCGGGACGGAGTCGCACTCGAGGACGGCGCGGCGCTCGGGGAGGTCGCGCGTCAGCACGAGATCTCGTTCTCGACGGACGGCAAGGTCGCTGTCGACGGCGAGGACGTGTCGTCGGAGATCAGGGGGGCGGAGATCGACCGGCTCGTCCCCGTCGTGGCGCGCCATCCGGAGGTGCGAGCCGTCATGCGCGAGCGCCAGCGCGAGCTCGGTGCGGCGGGAGATGTCGTCATGGAGGGGCGCGACATCGGAAGCGTGGTAGCACCGGGGGCGGAGGTGAAGATCTTTCTCGTCGCCGACGAGGCCGAGCGGGCACGCCGCCGTGCCACCGAGCGACCGGGAACCGAGACGGAGGTCGCGGCGGATCTACGCCTCCGGGACGAGCGAGACGCCTCGAACACGAAGCCCGCGACCGACGCGGTGATCCTCGACACCACCGCCCTCACCGTCGAGGAGGTCGTCGCGCGAATCGTAGAGCTCGTGGAGATGCGGCGGTGAACCGCACGGACGCGACCTGGGCCGTTGGGCGTGCGACGATCGGCACTGCGGTGAAGCTCGCAGCTCGTCTGCGCGTGTACGGGGACGAGCGGGTGCCTCGCACCGGAGGCCTCGTCGTCGCGTCCAACCACTTCAGCTGGGTCGATCCTCCGGCGCTCGGAGCCGCCTCTCCCCGAACCCTCTACTACATGGCGAAGATCGAGGCCCATCGGGTTCCGGGCCTGGGGCAGCTCATGCGGACGTTCGGCGCGTTCGCGGTGCGACGCGGCGAGTCGGATCGCGACGCCGTCCGGACGATGCGCCGGATCGTGAGGGACGGGCACGCGCTCGGGCTGTTCGTGGAGGGCACCCGGCAGCAATCGGGTGTGCCGGGACCCGTTCAGCCCGGCGCTGCCATGGTCGCGATCAACGAAGGCGTCCCCGTGATCCCGGTTGTCCTGCATGGCAGCCAGAGCTGGCGGCCGGGCAACTTCCACCCGGTTTCGGTGGCCTGGGGATCGCCGCTGGACTTCGTCGGGCTGCCGCGCGGTGGCAGAGGCTACAAGGAAGCCTCGCTCGTGATCGAGGGCGAGATCCGACGTCTCTGGGAGTGGCTCGTCGGGATCCACGAGCTCGGCCGTCCCCGCGACGCGACTCCGCCGGCGTGAGCGCCGTGGACGCCGACGTCGAGATCGCTGGCACGGTGGCCATCGTCGGTTTCCCGAACGTCGGCAAGTCGACGCTGGTCAATCGGTTGACTGAGACGCGCGCGGCCGTCGTTCACGAGACCCCCGGAGTCACGCGCGACCGCAAGGAGCTCCTGTGCGATTGGTCGGGTACGCACTTCCGGCTCATCGACACCGGAGGGCTCGATCGGGCGGACACCGGCCCGTTCGGGCCGCAGGTGGCGAGCCAGGCACGCGAAGCCGTCGAGGAGGCCGACCTCGTTCTCATGGTGGTCGACGCGAAGGCGGGTGTGACGCCCGGCGACGAGGAGCTCGCCGAGATCCTTCGTGCCTCACGACGCCCTGTGCTCGTACTCGCGAACAAGCTCGACGACCCCAGGCGCGATCTCGAGGCGCTCGAGTTCCATCGTCTCGGCCTCGGCGATCCGATTCCCATCTCCGCTCTTCACGGTCACGGGACCGGCGACTTGCTCGACGAGGTCGTGAGTCGTCTGCCCGGTCACGGCGAGCGGCCGGTCGGCGAGGAGGCGATCAAGGTCGCGATCCTCGGACGTCCGAACGTTGGCAAGTCGTCGTTGCTGAACGCGCTCCTGGGCCGTGAGCGCGTGCTCGTGTCCGAGATCCCCGGCACGACACGGGACGCCATCGACACGGTCTTGCGCCGCGACGACACGACGTTCGTCCTCGTGGACACGGCCGGGCTGCGCCGGAAGAGGAAGCAGCGGCAGGGGATCGAGTACTACTCCGAGCTGCGCGCTCTCGAGGCGGCCGAGAGGGCGGACGTCGCGCTCGTCCTCGTCGATGCGAGTCAGGGAGTCGTCGAGCAGGATCTGGCGGTCGCGGACGTGGCACGAAAGGCGCAGTGTGCGACGGTGGTCGTCCTCTCGAAGTGGGACGTGACGGAGATCCGGATCGAGGACGTGCGGCCGCGGATCGCGACGCGTCTCCGCCAGCGGCCGCCGCTCATCGCCGTCTCGGCGCACACGGGCCGCGGGCTCGAGCGTCTCTTGAACCTCGTCGAGGAGCTGTTCTCCCGCTACTCGGGTCGCATCGCGACCGCGGAGCTCAATCGCGCGCTGCAGGAGCTACGCGAGAAGCGACAGCCTCCGGGACGCCGCGGCCGCCGGCTCAACCTCCTGTACGGAACACAGGTGAGCTCGCGGCCTCCTCGGTTTCGCCTCTTCGTCAACGACCGTCGGCTCGTGACCCGGGACTACGGCTACTGGGTCGAGAACGAGCTGCGGCGCCGCTTCGAGCTGCAGGGCGTGCCGGTGTCGATCGACTTCGTCAAGAGCGAGTGAGGCCCGGCGGGCCGCGGCCCGCTGCCTAAGATCGCGCCGTGCGGGTGGTGGTCGTCGGCGGCGGGTCCTGGGGGTCGGCGTTCTCGCTGCTCCTGCGCGTCAACGAGCACGAGGTCGTACTTGCGTGCCGCGACGTCGCGCAGGCCGACGCGATCGCCGCCACCGGCCGCAACCCGCGCTATCTGCGCGACGTCGACCTCGCGGGTATCCGCGCGTGCCCACTCGCGGACGCGCCCGTGGCCGAGGCCGACCTCGTCGTCGTGGCGGTGCCGAGCACTGCTTTCGCGGACACGGTCGCGGCGCTGGACGGTGACGCGCCGGTCCTCAGCCTCACGAAGGGGCTCGACCCGTCGACCGGAGCCCGGCTCTCGACGCTTGTCCACGACCGGCCCGTCGCGGTGCTCTCGGGGCCGAA
>DATIBA010000235.1:0-2256 GCA_035457765.1 Gaiellaceae bacterium | reverse complement strand
ATCTCGATGAACTTCACGAGTCGTGCCCGATACTCGTCGGGCATCCAGTCGCCGGCTTCCACCTGCCCGCCCGACTGGACGTAGTCGAGAAACTCCTTCGTGCGTGTGTCCACGGATTGGCCTCCCTACCGAACGGTCGTTAGCATCGAGTATATGGCCACGCGGAAGGACGAGCTCACGCGCCAGGCCGCGCGGCTCTTTGCCGAGCGCGGCTTCCACGGCACGTCGATGGGGCACCTGGCCGAGGCGCTGGGCGTCCAGAAGGGCTCGCTCTACTCACTCACGGGATCGAAGCAGGAGCTCCTGTTTCAGACGATGCAGGAGGGTGCCCGTGCGTTTCACGCGGCGCTCGACGCGGTCCCCGACGATCTCCCCGCGATCGAGCGGATCCGGCTGGCGCTGCGCGGCCACCTGGGCGTCGTGGCCGACCAGCTCGACGTCGCCACGGTGTTCACGCGCGAGTGGCGCTACCTCGATGACGAATACCGCGACGGGATCCTCGGCGAGCGGCGCCGGTACGAGGAGCGATTCCGCGCGCTTTTCGTCGACGGAGTCGCAACCGGCGAGCTCCGACCGGATCTCGACGCGGGTGCCGCGGCGCTCCTCGTGCTCTCGGCGGCGAACTGGGCGTACACGTGGCTCACACCGGGCCGGGACACGGACGAGCTCGCAGATCGGTTCACGGCGATCCTCGTCGACGGCATTCGGGGCTACGCGGCGCGGACCGCGAACGCCCCGTAGCCGACGACGCTGCTCGGGTCGCCGACCGTGTCGGCCGACGTCCGGAGATCGAGGAGCTCCATCACGAGGCGATGACGGTGCGCGTGCTCGACGATCCCGCGCAGCGCGAAGACGCCGCAGGCGTCACCGTCCCGGATCGCGTGCGGCTCGTACCGGAGCACGGCCTTGACCGTCTCACGGTCGCGCTCCTTCGCGAACTCGTCAGTCAGGTTGTGGCTGAGGTCGGTCGATACGACCACGAAGGCAGCGAGCTCGTCGATCAGTCGGACGACGTCGCTCGTGAGCGTGCTGCCGACCGCGACCGGCAGGATCTCGAGCCCGTGCTCACACACGCGCTGCAAGAACGGCAGTTCCACTTCGAGCGCGTGCTCGCTCGCATGAGGCTCGTCGTCCACGAAGGCGCCCGCCTCGAGCGCCTTCTTGCGGAGCCGCGAGCTGACGCGAACGTCGCCGAGCGGCGTCGACCAGGCGTCCGCGCTCGAGACGGCGAGCCCGGCGAGGTGGACGAAGTGGGACGGGCCCAGCAGCACGACCTCGGCAATGTCCGGGACGAGCGCGAAGGCCGAGGCTGCGACGGGCCCCGAGTACGCGTACCCGGCGTGCGGGGCCACGAGGCCGCGGAGGTCGGTCACAGGACCGCGGTCCGCACGATCGAGCAAGGTGTCCACCTGGTCTCGTAGCTCGTCGGGATCGTCGGGGTAGAAGCTGCCTGCGGCTGCGGGCGGTCTCTTCATGCGGCAATCCGGACGGGCAGGCGCCGCGAACCCCACGCGCCGGGTTGCTCCTCGAAGATGCCCGCGCACGGCTCTCCGCACGACGAGCAGTGCCCGTCGGACAGGTTCCAGGCACCGAGCTCGTACCAGTCGCGCTCGACGAGCAGGGCGCCACATGCGTGGCAGTACGTGCTCTGGCCGGCTTGGTCGTGGACGTTGCCCGTGTAGACGTAGCGGAGGCCGTTCACGAGCGCGATCTCGCGTGCCCTCGTGAGCGTCGCCGACGGAGTGTGCGGCCTGTCGAGCAGCTTCCAGTCGGGGTGGAAGGCCGTGAAGTGGAGTGGCACGCCGACGTCCAGCCGCTCCGCGAACCAGCGTGTCTCGGCGTCGATCTCCTCGTCGGAGTCGTTGAGCCCCGGAATGAGAAGCGTCGTGACCTCGACCCAGACGTCGGTCTCGTGGACGAGATACTCGAGGGTCTCGAGGACCGGAGCGAGGTGCCCGGCGCACGTCTTCGCGTAGAAGTCCTCCGTGAACCCCTTGAGGTCGACGTTCGCAGCGTCCATGTGCGCGAAGAGCTCCTCGCGCGCACCCGAGCTTACGTAGCCGGCCGTGACCGCTACCGCCTTCACGCCGCGATCGCGACATGCGTCGGCGACGTCGACTGCGTACTCGAGAAAGATGATCGGGTCGTTGTACGTGAAGGCGACGCAGCGGCAGCCGAGCCTGAGCGCCGCGTCGGCGAGCGCGTCCGGCGACGCGCTGTCTGCGAGCGTGTCGATCTCGCGCGATTTCGAGATGT
>DATIBA010000234.1:0-8168 GCA_035457765.1 Gaiellaceae bacterium | reverse complement strand
CGCGACCACGGGGTCCGAGCCAGGGGTGCTCGCAGAGCTCCTCATCGCCGGCCTGAACCAGGTGGGGATCCTCTGGCGCACGTCGCCCGCGCTGCAGGAGCTCGAGGAGTTGACGCTCGACTGGCTCCGCCAGCTCGTGGGTCTTCCGGAGGGGTTCGTCGGCCACATCGAGGACACGGCCTCGACCGGGGTCGTGGTCGCACTCGCCGTCGCGCGGATGCTCGCGCCCGATCGCCGGGTCGTCGTCTGCTCGGAGCACTCGCACTCCGCGGCCGACAAGGCCGCCCGGCTGCTCGAGCTCGAGCTGCGCAAGGTCCCGGTCGACGACTCGTTCCGGATGCGACCCGAGCTACTCGACCTCGAGGACGCGTGCGCGGTCATCGCCACGATCGGCACCACTGGGGCCGCGGCGGTCGATCCCGTGCCCGAGATCGCCGACGCCTGCGAGGCGGCGGGAGTCTGGCTTCACGTCGATTCCGCGTATGCGGGCTCGGCAGCCATCTGTCCGGAGCTCCGCCACCACTTCGCGGGCTGGGAGCGAGCGGACTCGATCGGCGTGAACCCCCACAAGTGGCTCGGCGTGCCGATGGACTGCTCCGCGCTCTGGACGCGCCGTCCCGGGCAGTTCCGTCGCGCCTTCAGCCTCGTTCCCGAGTACCTCCAGTCGCCGGACGACGCGGTGAATCTCAGCGAGCTCTCGATCCCGCTGGGACGCCGATTTCGCGCGCTGAAGCTGTGGGCCGTGCTGCGCTGTTACGGACGAGCTGGGTTGCAGGAGCGAATCCGCGAGCACATTCGACTCGCCGCGCTCTTCGAGCAATGGGTGCGAGACGAGCCGGGCTGGGAGCTCGTCGCCCCGCGGCTCTTCTCGCTCGTGTGCTTCCGGCTAGAGGGCTCCGATGAGGAGAACGAGCGGTTGCTCGAGCGCGTCAACGACTCGGGTGAGGTGTTCCTGTCGCACGCCAGGCTCGGCGACCGATATGCGTTGCGCCTCGCAGTCGGCAACTTCCGGACGACCGAGGACGATGTCCGACTCGCCTGGGACGTGCTCAGGCGGGAGGGCTCAGCTCGTTGATCCGAGGTAATAGCGAGATGCCACGAGCATCCGTCCGCCGTCGTTCGTCGCGGTGATCCTTCCGAGGAGCCACAGCCCGCTCGGCGTCGCGAGCGCTGCCTCAGCCTGCGCGAGCTGCTTTGCACTGGGTCGTACGGTCGAGATGAGATCGAGACTCGATACGAGCGTGCGCAAGGATCGATTCAGGCGTGCCGCGCGCAGGGAGAAGCACGGTGCACGCACGCAGCGGATGCCCAGGTCGCGTACCCGGTAGTACCTGCCCTTCGTGCCCTCCCCGGCCGGAGCGCGCACGTCCGCGACGATGAGCACACCGAGCGTGCCGAGTCCTGGGTGGCTGCCCGCGCGGATGTCGGCTCGTGCGAGCGAGCCATCTGGAACATCAGCTGCGAGCGGGAGACCGTCGACGTCTATCGCGCTCGCGACATAGCAGCGAGGTCGTAGGAGCTCGTCGTGGCACCGCGTGCGAGCGTGGTTCGCGCGTGCGACCCAGTACCCGCCGCACAACGGGGACGGACATAGTCGCGGGTCCGGTCGGACCACGTAGACCGACGCTCCGACCGGTGGCGGGCCGCCGGTTGCCGAGGATCCAGTGCCGAGTGCGACGACCAGGACGACGAGCGAGACGGCGCTTCGACTGATCACCTTCGTACGATACGCCTCGTGCGCCTCGTCGCCATCGGGCTCGCGGCCGGGGTCTTCTCCGCTCTCTTCGGAGTCGGCGGGGGCACCATCGTGGTGCCGCTGCTCATCCTCCTCGCCCACCTGCCCGAGCGGGTGGCCACTGCGACCTCGCTCGGCGCGATCGGCATCACTGCGCTTGCGGGCGTCGCCGTCTACGCCGCCCGCGGCGAGGTGGAGGTCGGCTACGCGGCGCTCGTCGGCGCTCCCGCCGTTGCCGGAGTGCTCTTCGGCACCGCGCTTCAGCAACGGGTGAGGACGAGCTCGCTCATGTACGCGTTTGCCGTCCTCCTCTGCTCCGTCGGCCTGTGGCTCCTCGCGACATGAGCGTATCGACCGTCGTGTTGGCTCTCGCGCTCGGACTTGCTGCCGGCGCGCTCGCCGGTCTCTTCGGTGTAGGGGGTGGGATCCTCTTCGTCCCGATGCTCGTCGCGCTCGGGCTCGGTCAGCTCGAGGCTCAGGCGACGTCTCTGCTGGCGATGCTTCCCACGGTGGCCGTCGGGGCGTGGAGCCAGCGGCGGTACGGAAACCTACGAGCGCGGACCGCCCTCGTCGTCGGGCTCGCATCGGTCTTGGGGGTCGAGATCGGAGCCAGGATAGCCACGGGGCTGCCCGAGAGTGCGCTCCGCAGGCTCTTCGCGCTGCTGCTGTTCGCCGTCGCCGCGCAACTCGTCTGGCGAACACGCCGGGCGAGCCCGCGCTACCCTGATTCGCCGTGATCCGCCTAGCCGCCGTTGCCGGCGCGGTCCTGGTCGTCTCGACGGCCCTGGCATCGGCTGCTCCTCCACCCCGGGGAGCCGACACCGCGGCTACCGCGGTGCTCGTGCGGCTGAGCGTTCCCGGTCAGGACACGGTCTCGCTCGGCCAGCTGCAGTGGCCGACGAGCACGACGACCGACGTGCAGTCGTTCCAGTACCCCGACGACGGCTCTATCGTGAGCCTCGGCAGGTCGCGTGCGACGGTCTTCGCACAGTCAGGGGAAGCGGCAGCGGCCCAGTCGTTCGCGGAGGTCATCGTCCTCTCGCTCTTCGGCGGCGAAGTGGTCGCCGCACAGGTGACGGCATCGGCCTCGGCGGGTGCGAGCGCCCGGTCTGTCGGAGCCGATGTCGGAGCTTCGGCGGTTCAGGGCCTGCGTGCGCTCGGGAGCGACGTCCCGTCTGCGCCGGGATCGACCGCGTCGCTCGGGGACTGGGGGACGCTGTCGGTCCTGTCGGTGAGCAGCGGGACTCGCAAGACAGGCCCACCCGGCGCCCGCGGATCTGTTACGGCACTTCGGCTGCGGCTGACAGCGGAGCACGGCGGGCTCCCAGCAGGCTCGGAGATCGTCGTGGGTGAGGTGCTGGCGACCGCTGTCGCCGAGCTTTCGGCAACACCACCGTCGTCGGCTCCGCGGCCGTCCTCGCCGCGACCGCGCCAGCTCGCACCGACGCTGCCGAGCACGCCGCGCGCGCCTGAGCCGGACGTCGGCGGAGAGGTGGCGGGCGGTCCGGTGCTCGTCGCGCCCGAAGTAACGGCACGTTTGACCGGCGGTGGCTACGTGTTTCCGGTCTACGGCACGGCGTCGTTCGGGGACAGCTTCGGCGCGCCGAGGCCCAACGTTCCGGGTGGCTGGCACCACGGCGAGGACATCTTCGCGCGGCTGGGGACACCACTGCTCGCGGTCGCCGACGGGACGCTGCACACGATCGGCTTCAACAAGATCGGTGGCTACCGACTCTGGTTGCGCGATACCTTCGGAAACGAGTTCTACTACGCACACCTCTCGGCGTACTCGCCTCTTGCGGTCGAGGGACGGCGCGTCGAGGCGGGTGACGTCGTCGGATTCGTCGGGGACACCGGAGATGCCGAGGGAGGTACGCCGCATCTCCACTTCGAGATCCATCCGGCGGCCATGGCGGGCCTGGGCTACGACGGCGTCGTTGCGCCCTACCCGATCCTGCTCGCGTGGCGCCGCGCCGACGACGTCTCGTTCGCCGCTGGGCGGATCTACGTGCCCTCGGGGCCGGCCGGCACGACGCTGCCGCCCCCGGGGGCGGTACTCCTCGAGGCCGACGACATCGGTCCGACGAGCGGACTCGTGCCCGGTGCGCTCGAGCGCGCCCTCAGCGCGCGCAAGACCGCGATCCGCTAAGCGGACCCGGCGGCGAGCCGCCACCTCCTGCTACGGGCTGTCGATCGACGTTACGGCTCGGCGCCGTTCCCCGCGCTGGCTGCTTCCTCCGCGGCGTCGAGCTCGGCTTCCAGCTCGTCGAGCCCGTCGCCGTTTCCACCCGCGATGCGATCCATGATCCACTCGCGGGTCGACGCTCCCGTCCAAGGGTTGTAGAGGACGCCGAGCGTGACGCCGGTGAGCAGGATCACGCGGTTGCGCGCCCTGTGGCTCTTGCGCTTCGCCTTCTCCTGAAGACGCTCCGACGCGGTCGTCAACTCGCTGACGAGGCCCTGGAGCTGCTTCTGGAAGTCCTTCTCCGAGACGACGCTCGCCTTCCCCTTCACGCCGTGGCCCTTCGCCATCTGTCCGTAGAGGCCGCGTGCGGCGACGAACGCCGCGAGGAGGTCGTCGCGGAGCGCCGGGTCCGTGATCGCCCGCTGCACGTACGGGCGCAGCGTCTCCGCGCTCAGGATGGGCTTCTCCTTCGTCTTGGTCATTCCTGTACCGCCTTTCGTCGATTTCGCCTGAAGTATGTCGGCTACGATCGCTCGAGTGCGGGGGGTTCTGTTCTTCGCTTCGCATCCGAAGCGTCTGGTCGGCGCGATCGGCGGCCTTCTCGGGGCGACGCTGTACGTTTGGATCGCCTCGGTCCGCGCGGTTCCCGACGTTCGTCGACGGAAAGCCAAGGCGCGAGAAGCGTGGCGAAGCCGTGAGCGCCGGGCTCCCACGCGGGCGCGTCACCACTAGCATCCGCGCGTGCCCCCGAAAGGTCTGATCTGCGCCGGCGGCGAAGCCACGCGCCTCGGCGAGCTGACACGCGTCGCGAACAAGCACCTGCTCCCGGTCGGGCGGTGGCCGATGATCTACTACCCGCTCCAGCTCTTGCAGCTCGCCGGGATCCGCGACGTCCTCCTCGTCACCGGCAAGGGTCATGCGGGCCAGATGATCGACCTTCTCGGCGACGGCCGGCTCGCGCCGCGGGGCGGGGGAGACACCATCCTGGAGCTCGATCTCACCTACAAGGTCCAGACGGAGGCCGGAGGGATCGCGCAGGTCGTCGGCATGGCGCGAGACTTCGCGTCCGGATCGCCGCTCGTGGTCGTTCTCGGCGACAACATCTTCGAGTTCGCGCAGGAGAGCGCTCTGCGCGACTGGGCCGACGACCCAAGCCGCGCCCGGATCTTCGTGAAGGAGGTCGACGACCCAGAGAACTTCGGCGTGGTTCTCTACGACGACGAGAACCGCGTCGCGGACATCGTCGAGAAGGCCGGCGTGGTCGATACCCGGTTCGACTCGCCCCCGTCCTCACATGCCGTGGTCGGTCTCTACTGCTACCCGCCCGACGTCTTCGACGTGATCGGGAGTCTGGCTCCGTCGTCACGAGGTGAGCTCGAGATCACGGACGTGAACCGTCACTACGCGCAAGGCGGGAGGCTCGACGCGTCCGAGGTGGTGGGCTGGTGGGAGGACGCCGGCAAGCACTGGCAGCACCTCGCAGACATCGGGCGTCGCATCGACGAGACCGGTGTGAACAAGCGAGATCCGGCGTGATCGAGGGTGTCATGCGGATCCCGCTCCGGCGGCTCGACGACGACCGCGGGTGGTTCTGCGAGCTTCGTCGGGACAGCACCTTGCCGAAGCCGATGGTGCAGACGAACCTCGTGTTCTCACGCGCCGGTGTCGTTCGCGGTCTCCACTACCACGAGCGCGGGCAGGACGATCTCTTCCTGTGTGTGCAGGGCACGGCTCGTGTCGTCGTGCTGGATCGGGAGACGGGGGAGACGTTCACCGAGGACATCGGCGAGGACAACCCGGTCGCCGTCTACATCCCGGGAAACAACGCCCATGGCTACGAGGCGCTGACGGACGTCCTCTTCTGCTACCACGTGACGGCCGAGTACGACCCAGACGACCCCGACGAGCACACGATTCCCTGGAACGACCCGCGCGTCGCGCACCTATGGAGCTCGAGCACCCCGATCCTGTCCGCGCGGGACGCCGGCGCCGAGTCCTGATCACGGGCGCAGACGGCCAACTCGGCCGCGCGCTCCGGCAGGAGTTCGCCGACGAGGAGCTCGTGGCTCTGGGACGCGAGGACTGGGACGTCACGCTGCCCGCACCCGCCGGGCTTCCCACCCCGGATCTCGTCCTTCACACAGCCGCCTGGACGGACGTCGACGGCGCCGAGGCGGATCCGCAGGGCGCCGCCGCCGTGAACATCGCGGGAACCGCCAATGTCGCCTCGCTCGGCGCTCCACTGGTCGCATTCTCCTCCGACTACGTCTTCGACGGACGCAAGAACGAGCCGTACGTGGAGTCCGACGGCGTCAACCCGCTCTCGGCCTACGGTAGGACCAAGCTCCACGGTGAGGCGGCGGCGGGCTCCGACGCCTGGATCGTCCGAACGTCGTGGCTGTTCGGGCCGACGGGTCACAACTTCGTGCGCACGATGCTTCGCCTTTCCGCCGAGCATCCGGAGGTCGCAGTCGTCGACGACCAACGCGGTTGTCCCACGTATGTCGGCCACCTTGCGCGGGGGGTGCGCGGCCTCGTCGACTTGGATCGGCCACGCGGCGTCTGGCATCTGGCTGCCGCCGGAGACTGCACCTGGGCGGACTTCGCGGAAGCCGTGTTCTTCGAGGCGGGCATCGACTGCAGTGTGCGAAGAGTCTCGACCGAGGCGCTGGGACGCCCGGCGCCTCGTCCGGCGAACGCGATCCTTCGAAGCGAGCGCGTCGGGGCGCCCACGCTTCCGCACTGGCGCGACGGCCTGCGGGAATGCCTTGCGGAGATGGGCCGCTAGCCTTCTCGCGATGCGTCTTCTCGTAACGGGCGGCGCCGGCTTCATCGGCTCGAACTTCGTGCACTACTGGCTCGAGCGGCACCCCGACGACCACGTCGTCGTCTACGACCTGCTGACGTACGCCGGAAACCGCCCCAACCTCTCCGACGTCGAGGATCGAATCGTCTTCGTCCATGGGGATATCTGCGACCGTGACCTCGCCGACGCCACGCTCCGCGGCGAGCGGATCGACGTCGTCGTCAACTTCGCCGCGGAGTCCCACAACAGCCTGGCCGTCGTCGATCCGACGCGGTTCTTCCGCACCAACGTCCTCGGGACGCAGACGCTCCTCGACGCCTCGCGAGCGGCGGGCGTCGATCGGTTCCACCACGTCTCCACCTGCGAGGTGTACGGCGACCTCCCGCTCGACTCGGAGGACGTCTTCTCCGAGGAGTCGCCGTACCGCCCGCGCACGCCCTACAACGCCTCCAAGGCCGGCGCCGACCATGCCGTGCGCGCGTACTTCGAGACCTTCGGCCTGCCTGTGACGATCACGAACTGTTCGAACAACTACGGCGCCTACCAGTTCCCCGAGAAGGTGCTCCCGCTCTTCATCACGAACGCGCTCGACGACCAGTCGCTTCCGATGTACGCATCCACGCGGAACAAGCGCGAGTGGCTGCACGTGCTCGACCACTGCGCTGCCATCGACCTCGTCCTTCGGAACGGTCGCGACGGGGAGACGTACAACGTCGGCTCCGGGCTCGAGGCGACGATCGAGGAGATCGCCGACCTCGTTCTCGAGCTCACGGACAAGCCGTCGACGCTCAAGACGATCGTCCCGGACCGGCCCGGCCACGACCGTCGCTACCTGCTCGATTCGCGCAAGATCCGGACCGAGCTGGGGTGGGAGCCTGAGCACGGTTGGGAGGACGGTCTCACCGAGACCGTGGCGTGGTACGTGGCGAACCGAGCCTGGTGGGAGCCGCTCAAGGAGCGTGCGCCTGTCGCCGAAACGTCTTGGCGCTGACCACGCTAAAGCACGGCGTGTTGCTGCCGAGAACACAAACAGTTAACCCTCCGGAGCTAGCCTGACCCGTGTCCGTGCGCCTCTCACTCGCCGTTCTCGCGTTCGCCGTCGTGATCACGACTTCGTCGGCCCAACCCGCCACGCTCGCCGCACCTCCCGGCGAGGCGTCGTTCGTCGTGTCGGGTCGAGGCTACGGGCACGGCGTCGGCATGAGCCAGTTCGGTGCCTACGGGATGGCGAAAGCTGGACGGACCTACGACGAGATCCTGCGTCACTACTACGCGGGAATCGAGCTCGGACAGTCCTCGACGAGGGAAGTCCGCGTCCTGCTGGCAGAGGGTCGGCGTGCCGTGACCATCGCCTCGACCGTTCCCTTCACCATCCGCGACGCGGGAGGAACGGTTCATCGGCTCCCTGCAGGTCCGCTCTCGCTTCGACCGGAGCTCGAGCT
>DATIBA010000233.1:0-39838 GCA_035457765.1 Gaiellaceae bacterium | reverse complement strand
GGGGGCCGGCCAAGACCGGCCTCCTTCTTCACGAGGCCTCGCAGCGCCTACCCGGCCCCCGACTGGGCCGGCAAACCGACGCGCTGCCTCCGGACGTACCTCCGATCGGGCCGGTGTTTGGTACTCCCCTTTCGCCGGCCCCGATGGCGCGAACTCCATCCCCGGAAGGATGCGAACAGCGCACTGCCGATCGCGGCAAGAGGCAACGCCAAGCGGCTCCACCGCTCTACTCCGCCCTCGCGCAGGTAGCTCCGTGAGGCGAGGAACGCGAGCACCATGAGGGCATAGCCCACGCCGATCGCGAGGTGCGCGAGTCCCCAGCGGGTGGTGTCGGCGACGACCGCGTTCGCAATCGCTTCAGCGTCGGTGGTATTCGAGACATAAGGGTGGTAGACGAATCCGACGAAGAGCACAGCCGGCGCGGCCACGACAGCCAATGGGCGAAGTCGTGTCATCCTCACCGCGCATCCTCCTGCATGACCTGGCGGCTGGCGGGCTGAACTAGCCGCGTAACGAATCTTGCCGCGCATAGCTTCGCAGCCCGGCGGCTTCGAGGGGTCCGATTCGGAGTTCGGGGCTAGGCGTCGTGCTCGCGGGCGAGTTCCGCCGCCTGGGGCCTGCCTTGGAGACCGCCTTCTTGAAAGATCGCCGGGACCTCAGGGTCGGAGACGAATTTCTGCCAGCCCTCCTCATCCCAGTCGAATACCACCCAGACCCGGTCGTCGTCATTGGGATCCCGAAAGACGTGCGCACCCTCAGACCCATGCTGCTTTCGCTTCTCGGCGCCCTTCGTCGAGAACGTATTCCAGAAGCGGTCGAAATCGTCGACCTTTGCCGTTGCCAGGATCAACTCTCTCCTCCTCCGTGGGAAGGTGTCGTCGCTCTGCGACCGATTCCGGCAGTATCGCGCACCCCGTTCTGTCCGGTCGGTAGCTCGCGAGCGACCTGCGGATCGAGGAGCGTGAGCTGGAGGGCCGTGGGCTGAACTAGATCGTCATAGGATCCGCGACCGCCTCCCGAGCTCCTGTCCCTGACGCCGGCCAGCACGTCCGGGGAGTTTTCGAGCAGGAAGGCGATCCGCTCCCGCCGCATCACGCGTTCCATACTACGCCGACGGTGTCAGGTGTGGCAACAGTGGGCCGGACTGAAGCCTGGCTGGCCGAGACTCCCTCGTGCGAGGGAACTGTGCACGGAACCGCGCAAGATTCGGTCGAGGCGTGCATCTCCCTAATGCACAAGGGGAAGTACCCGGTACGGGTCAGGCGGCGGGCTACGGCGGCAGCCGCCGCCTCCCCGAACTGGGGGACGAGCGGCGTTCGGTAGCGGTCCATACTCAGCGCTCGAGGCCGGGCACGGTGTCTGCCCGTTCGAGGCGACGGTATTCCGAGGGGGATACACGCCGCAGGTGCCCCCCTCCCGTGTCCGGCCATCTAACCCTCGCGGCCTGTGTGTGTGGCTACCACACGCGCGATGTGATCAGGATGTTGGGACGGCGCGGTTGGAGCGTCGATGCTCTCGGACGGCCGGGAGCTCGACCTTAGCGGCGTCAGTCGGTCGCGTCTGCGCCGAATGGATTGACACCCATCTGCTGGAGCATTCCGACGGTGTCGGCCTCACCCCAGTGTTCGGCGATGAGGCCGGCCTCGACGCGGTCGATGTTGATGCCGTAGAGCCGAACCTCGGAGCCGGTTGGCTTGATGTCCTGCCAGACGCCGGTATGCGTGCCACGCGCCGTGACCCGCGTCACAACCAGATCATCCTCGGCGATCATCTGCTCGATCCGAAGCTGGAAGTCCGGGAAGGTGCTGAGCAGGCCTTCGAGGTGCGCACGTACCATCGAAGGCCCGCGCTCGGTTTCCTCCTCGTTGTGATCAACGTAGTCGGGGTGGACGAACGAAGCGAGCTCGTCGAGACGATGCTCGTTCACAACGCCTTCGTAGTACCGGCGCACGAGCTCCTTGTTGGCACTCGACACTTCAGCGACGAGTGTATTGCGGCATGGCCGGTCGGAAGGGAACGCGCGACAAGGCCCGATCGGCCGCGATGGCCGCGGTCGTTGAGGCCGGCCTCGTACGGTCGTAGGGCTTCACTGCACGCGGCGTGCAGTAGCTGGGACAAGCCCGTTCAGGCCCCGCACGTGCTCGCGCGGTGCTGTTCCGCTGCCGCCCTCGGAGCCGAAAAATGGCGAATAAGCAGGGGTGTTCGACTCAGGCGGCCCATCGGAAGCCCAGCAACCATGCCGATTCCGGCGGTTCCGGTAGCGCCAGCATGGGACGTTCAATGACGAACGTCAGGTGGATCGACCTGCGGCGAATCTCTGCTCGTGGATCTGCCCGCGCACGAGCTATAGGATCGAAGCATGGCGAGCGTCGAGGTCGACGCACAGCTCGGACAGCAGATTGTCGAGGATGCGAAGCGGTACGTCCTCTACTCCTGGTCGGTGCAGGACGCGATCTCGCCCGTTGCGGTCGCCGGTGGCCAGGGGCGCTACTTCTGGGACTACGAGGGCAAGCGCTACCTCGACTTCGCATCGCAGCTCGTAAACCTCGCGCTCGGCCACGAGCACCCGAGGATCGTCGAGGCGATCACGGAGCAGGCCAAGCGGCTGTGCACGATCGGTGCGCCGATGGCGAGCGAGTCACGCTCGCGGCTCGGACGGCTCCTGGCGGAGGTTACCCCCGGCGACCTGATGATGTCGTTCTTCACGAACGGCGGAGCGGAGGCGAACGAAAACGCGATCAAGCTCGCCCGCTGGTACACGGGGCGGCACAAGATCATTGCCCGCTACCGCTCCTACCACGGTGCGACGGCCGGAGCGATCACGCTCACCGGAGACCCGCGGCGCTGGCCTGCGGAGCCTGGAATCCCAGGTGTCGTCCGGATGCTGGACCCGTACACCTACCGCTGTCCAGCCGGCCACCCCGATCCGTGCCCGGTCTGCAGCGGCGGGCCGCACCTGGAAGAGCTCCTTCAATACGAGGGCCCCGACAGCGTCGCTGCGGTCGTTCTCGAAACCGTCGTCGGGCCGAACGGAGTCATCGTCCCCCCAGACGGCTACCTCCAGTCGATCCGCGAGGTCTGCGACCGCTACGGCGTCCTGCTCGTTTGCGACGAGGTGATCGCCGGCTTCGGTCGCACCGGCAAATGGTTCGCCTGCGAGAACTGGGACGTCGTGCCAGACATCCTCGTCGTCGCCAAGGGCATCAACTCGGGTTACGTACCGCTGGCTGCGATGATCTTCAGGGAGAAGATCGCCGACTGGGTCCGCGACAAGTACTTCGCGAGTGGACTCACCTACAGCGGTCATCCGCTCGCATGCGCCTCGGCCGTGGCGTCCATTCAGACCTTTCGGGAGGAAGGGATCGTCGAGCACGCCGCGGCGATGGGCCCCGAGTTCGAGATTCGACTCCGCGGACTTCAGGAGCGCCACCCCTCGATTGGCGAGGTGCGGGGACTGGGGTGTCTGTGGGGCCTCGAGCTGGTCAAGAGCCGCGAGACACGCGAGCCGCTCGTTCCCTTCAACCCGACCGGGCAGGAGCTCGCGCCGGTCGCCCGGATGGCGAGGGCGGCGCTCGACGACGGCCTCTATCTGATGACGCGCTGGAACATGGTGATGATCTGCCCGCCGCTCAATATCACGATCGAGGAGCTCGACGAGGGGATCACGATCCTCGACAAGGCGCTTGCGCTCGCGGACGAGTTCGTCGCGTAGCCGCCAGGGCGGCGCGAGCGAGGCCCGCGTCCGAGTCCAGGCGAGCCCATCTCCGGCTCAGGCCGATTCGTTCGGTTCTCGGCCGCTGTCGAGCCGGGACTGCAGGACCGAGCCGTACACGAGGACGAAGCCGAGGATGAGAACTGCCAGTGCCGCAACTGGCCAGAGCATGGTGAACCTATCGACCCGCCCGCGCGAGCGCGCGATCCCCAGTTCGAGGTGCGCCCAGCTCACGGCTCGCCCACGAGCGCGGCGTTCACGCGAGTCGCGGAACAATGGAAGACCGACGCGCGTTCACCCGTCTCATAAGGGAGATCACTCGGGTGCGAGGGGGTCTTTCGCGCTCGGACGAGTTGGGGTTGCGGCCCCACGGAAAGGGAGGAACATGAGCCTGACGATCAACGACACGGCGCCAGACTTCACGGCGCAGACAACGGAGGGCGAGCTCTCGTTCCACGACTGGATCGGCGATTCGTGGGCGGTGCTCTTCTCGCACCCCAAGGACTTCACGCCGGTATGCACGACCGAGCTCGGCTACATGGCCAAGGTCAAGTCGGAGTTCGACCGCCGCAACGTGAAGATCATCGGCATCTCGGTCGACTCGACGGGCGATCACGAAAAGTGGGCGAAGGACATCGAGGAGACGCAGGGCTACGCCCCCAACTACCCGATCGTCGCCGACGACGATTTCAAAGTCGCGAAGCTGTACGGGATGCTTCCTGCGGAGGTCGGTGGAGAGGCCGCCGATCGAACAGCCGCCGACAACCAGACGGTGCGCAACGTCTTCGTCGTGGGACCGGACAAGAGAATCAAGCTCGTCCTCGTCTATCCGATGACGACCGGCCGCAACTTCGACGAGGTGCTGCGCGTGATCGACTCGCTCCAGCTGACGGCCAAGCATCGCGTCTCGACTCCGGTCAACTGGAAGCAGGGCGAGGACGTCATCATCGCCGGCTCGGTCTCGAACGACGAGGCCAAGGAGATCTGGCCCGACGGCTGGGAGTCGCCGAAGCCGTACATCCGGATCGTGCCGCAACCCGACATGACGCTCGCGGAGGTCTGAGCCGCGTAGCAGAGTCGACGCGAGCACCGAAAAGCCCCGCATTTGCGGGGCTTTTCGGTTGGCGTCCCCCGGCTGATTTTCGGTGGTTCGACGGAGCGAGGGGCCCGGGTGGGCGGGCCCCTCACTGGAGCGGCGCAACGTCGGAGCCAGGCGAATCTGCCTGCGGGGAGACGAGAGCGCCGGTAGCCCCTATGTCTCGCACATCGTGCGCGATCCGTGGTGTTTTTCCCCGACATTTCCACACCTGAAAGGCGCAATTTCGACAAACTCCGTGCCGGTTTCCACAAGGGCTCTGGAAAGCTGCGCGCGGGCACGACCATCTACACTGGGCACATGGCCGAGTACGGCACTCTCAGGGTGAAGACCGGGCTTGCGGAGATGCTCAAGGGCGGCGTCATCATGGACGTCGTCGATGCCGAGCAGGCGCAAATCGCCGAGGAGGCGGGAGCCTGCGCGGTGATGGCACTCGAGCGCGTTCCGGCCGACATCCGCGTGGAGGGAGGCGTCGCTCGCATGAGCGATCCGCAGCGGATCAAGGAGATCCAGGCTGCGGTCTCGATACCGGTGATGGCGAAGTGCCGGATCGGGCACTTCGCAGAGGCTCAGATTCTGCAAGAGCTGGAGATCGACTACGTCGACGAGTCGGAGGTCCTGACGCCCGCCGACGTCCAACACCACGTCGACAAGTGGTCGTTCACCGTTCCGTTCGTCTGCGGAGCCACGAACCTCGGCGAGGCACTGAGAAGAATCACGGAAGGCGCCGCCATGATCAGGACGAAGGGCGAGGCTGGCACCGGCGACATCGTGAACGCCGTCACGCACATGCGAGCCGTGTTCGGCGCGATTCGCGGACTGCAGGCGATGCGCGAGGACGAGCTGTACTCCGCCGCGAAAGAGCACCGGGCACCGTACGAGCTCGTGCACTGGGTGGCCGAGCACGGCCGTTTGCCCGTCGTCACGTTCACCGCCGGTGGCATCGCGACCCCGGCCGACGCATCTCTCTGCATGCAGCTCGGCGCGGACGGTGTCTTCGTCGGATCGGGCATCTTCAAGTCGGGGCGCGACCCCTTCGTCGACCGCGAGGGCTGGGCCGATGACGTCGCTCGCCGGGCGCGTGCGATCGTGGAGGCGACGACGCATTTCGACGATCCGAAGGTCCTGGCCGACGTCTCGACGGGGCTCGGCCAGCCCATGGTCGGCATCTCGGCGAGCTCACTCTCCGACGACGACCGGCTCGAGCTCCGCGGCTGGTAGCGCCTTCCGTGGGAAGGCCGCTGCGAATCGGCGTGTTGGCGTTGCAGGGCGCGTTCCGCGAGCACGCGCAGGTGCTCCGGGGGCTGGGCGCCGACGTCGTCGAGGTCCGGTTGCCCGGGGATCTTGCAGGACTGGACGGGCTCGTCATCCCCGGCGGGGAGTCGACGACGATCATGCATCTAGCACGTCTGTACGGCCTCGACGACGCGATCCGTGCGTTCCAGGCACCGATCCTCGGGACGTGCGCAGGAATGATCGTGCTCGATCGTGAGCACCTGGGTCTCGCCGACCTCGAGGTCGACCGGAATGCCTACGGTCGCCAGGTGAAGAGCTTCGAGGCCGATGTCGACCTCGTTGGGGACGACGAGCCGCTTCGCGGAGTGTTCATCCGCGCGCCGAGGATCCGCGAGCTCGGCGAAGACGTCGAGGTCCTGGGCGAGCTCGACGGCGAGCCGGTTCTCGTACGCGAAGGAGCGCTCCTGCTCGCGTCGTTCCATCCCGAGCTGACCGATGATCCACGCGTGCATGAGCTGTTCCTCGATCTCGTCGAGGAGGTGGCAGGTGTCCGGCCACTCTAAGTGGAGCTCGATCAAGCACAAGAAGGGGGCGGCCGACGCGAAGCGCGGGCAGCTCTTCTCGAAGCTCTCGCGCGCGATCATCGTCGCGGCCAAGGAAGGTGGCCCCGACCCGGCCGGCAACCTCGCCCTCCAGAACGCGATCGAGAAGGCTCGTTCGTACTCGATGCCCAAGGAGAACATCGAGCGCGCGATCGCCAAGGGCTCCGGCGCCGATGCCGAAGGCGCGACCTTCGAGACTATCGTCTACGAGGGCTACGGCCCCGAGGGTGTCGCGGTGCTCGTCGAGGCGCTCACCGACAACCGAAACCGCACGGCCTCCGAGGTCAGGCACCTCTTCACGAAGTACGACGGCAATCTCGGAACGACCGGAGCCGTCGCGTGGCAGTTCGAGCGCAAGGGCCTGATCGTGCTACCGGCGGCCGCTGTCGACGAGGACGCGCTCGTCCTGGCCGCCGCCGACGCCGGAGCCGAGGACGTCGAGCTCGACGGGTCGAGCTTCGCCGTCACGTGCGCCCCGGAGGCGCTGTCGGCGGTGCGGGCCGCGCTCGAGGCCGCGGGCTTCACACTCGCGTCGGTCGAGCTCGCGATGGTGCCGAAAGTGACCGTTGCCGTCGACGACGAAAGCACTGCACGAAAGCTCGTGCGTCTGGTCGAGGGGCTCGAGGAGGCCGACGACGTGCAGGACGTGTACGCGAACTTCGACATCCCCGAGGCCGTGCTCGAGGCCGTCGTCGCCTGATCGGGACTTCCCGAGGGCGCCGGTCGCTTCGCGAGCTTCTCCGCTGACGCGCTGGTAGGCTCGCCCGGTGCGCTGGCTGAGCGTCTTCGTGGCACTCGTCGCCCTGTCCGTGGCCGCCGTCGGCTGCGGGGGAAGCGACGAGTCGGCGTCCGGCGATACGACCGTGACCGATACGACCGTGACCGAGACGACGACCGACGAGACGACGACCGACGAGACGACGGACGGGACGGGAGACCTCTCGGGCGTGTTCGCGGACGAGGACTGCCTGGCGCTCGTCGCGGCGGCGGCGAGCTTCGGTCAAGCACTCGCGGGCGTGAGCGGTACGCCCGAGCAGACGAACGCCTTCGAGGAACTCGCGGACAAGGTCCCGGACGAGATCAAGGCCGACGTCCAGGTCCTCGCCGAGGCGTACGCCAAGTATGCGGCCGAGATCAGGGACGTCGGGCTGGGGGCCGGCCAGACGCCGAGCGCCGAACAGCTCCAACAGCTCCAGGCGGCACTCGCGTCGTTCGACGAGCAGGGTGTTTCGGAGGCTTCGGAGCGGCTCTCGACGTGGGCGCAGGCGAACTGTCCTAGTTAGAGCCAGCTCAGGGCCTGCGGGGGACGTCCGAAGGCCCGCATACCTTCTCCACGTGAAAGTCCTCGGCATCGACCCAGGGACGGCTGCGTGCGGGTACGGGATCGTCCACGGAAGCGACGGGCGCCTTCGGGCGGTGGAGTCCGGTTGCTGGCGGACGTCCGCGCGCGAGCGGCTCGACGTGCGGCTCAGGACGATCTTCGAGGGCGTTCGGGATCTCCTTGCGGAGCACGCGCCGGACGCCGTCGCGCTCGAGGAGTCCTACGTGGGTGCCGACGCCCGCATCGCGCTCTCCGTCGGCCAGGCGCGCGGCGCCGTTCTCGTCGCGGCCGCGTCCGCCGGAGTCGAATGTGCCGAGTACGCTCCGGCACGGGTCAAGCAGACGGTCTGCGGGTATGGACGCGCCGAGAAGGCGCAAATGCAGCGCATGGTGAAGATCATCCTCGGCCTCGAGGCCGAGCCGAGCTCTTCGCACGAGGCCGACGCGTTCGCCGTGGCGATCTGCCACGCGCTCGCCTCGCCGCTGCTCGAGGCCGCCCCGTGATCTCGCGCCTGCGCGGAGCCCCCGTCGGACGCACCTTGGACGGGCTCGTTCTCGACGTCGGCGGCGTCGGATACCTCGTGGCGGCCACCCCGAGCGCGCTGCGCCGTGCGGATGGCGCCTCCGAGCTGACGCTCGAGACGTACCTCCACGTGCGCGAGGACGCGCTCCAGCTCTACGGCTTCGCAGACACCGGTGAGCGGGCGCTGTTCGTCCACCTCCTGGGGATCAGCGGGGTCGGCCCGAAGGTCGCCCTCGCGGTCGTGTCGAGTGCGCCCTCGGCCGATCTCCGGCGTGCCATCGCTCTCGGCGACGCCGCTCGCTTCCAGGCGATCCCCGGCATAGGCAAGAAGACGGCCGAGCGCATCGTCCTCGAGTTGAAGGACTCGATCGCCGGCGCGATCGACTCGAGCGAGGAGTCCGTATCGCCGCGGGAGCTCGTCGCCCGCGATGCACTCGTCGAGCTCGGCTACTCGGTCGTCGAGGCCGAGCGCGCCCTCGCCCGAGTCGACCCCGACCTGCCGGCCGAGCAGCGAGTGCGCGAAGCGCTCAGGAGCGCCGCATGAGCACCCCGTTCCTAGCGCCGGCCCTGCGGGAGGACGAGGAGGAGGTCGAGCAGTCGCTCCGTCCCCGCCGGCTTGACGACTTCGTCGGGCAGGAGCGGGTCAAGGAGCAGCTGGACATAGCGCTCCAGGCGGCCAAGGGGCGCGGAGACGCGCTCGATCACGTCCTTCTGGTGGGCCCTCCCGGGCTCGGCAAGACGACGCTCGCGACGATCATTCGCGAGGAGCTCGGCGTCGGCATCCGCACGGTCGCGGGTCCGGCACTCGAGCGCAAAGGGGACATGGCCGCGATCCTGACCGGACTCGAGTCGCGCGACGTCCTGTTCGTGGACGAGATCCACCGGGTGAATCGCGCCATCGAGGAGATCCTGTATCCCGCGCTCGAGGACTTCAGGCTCGACATCGTCGTCGGACAGGGCGCCGGGGCGCGAACGCTGACGCTCGATCTCCCGGCCTTCACGCTCGTGGGGGCGACGACCCGCACCGGACTGCTCACGACGCCGCTGCGCGACCGCTTCGGGATGACATTCCGACTCGGGTACTACGAGCGGGAGGAGCTCACTTCGATCGTGCGCCGTTCGGCGGGGATCCTCGGCGTCGAGATCGACGACGGCGCCGCCGAGGAGATCGCGCGACGGGCGCGCGGAACGCCCCGGGTCGCGAACAGGATCCTTCGCCGGATTCGCGACGTCGCGCAAGTCCGCCACGCCGGGGCGGTGACCCTCGACATCGCGAGAGAGGCGCTCGACCTGCTCGAGGTCGACGAGGCCGGCCTCGAGCGTACGGATCGCGAGCTGCTCGCCGCCGTGGCCCACAAGTTCGGCGGCGGCCCGGTGGGTCTCTCGACGCTCGCGGTGTCGCTGGGAGAGGAGCCGGACACGATCGAGGACGTGTACGAGCCCTACCTCCTCCAGCTCGGATTCCTCCAGCGGACGCCCCGGGGCCGCACGATCACCACTCTCGGCCGCGAGCACTTGGGCGCGCCAGCCCCGATCGACGGCCTGTTCCCACCGTGACCGCCTACATCTGGACTCCGGGGATGGCCGGCCCGCTCGACGAGTTCGTGGCTCGACTCGCGCGCATGATCTCCGCCTTCACGCTGGAGCACGAGCTGGAAGCGGCGGAAGTGTGCGTCGAGCTCGCCGACGGCTCGCGGCACGTCCTCGCGACGGCGACCGCGGAGCCAGGATTCGGCTTCTTCTCCTTTGCCCCGCATCGTGCGGAGGGCGAGGAGCCGCGCCAGGTCATCGTCCCGATCGGTGCGGTTCGCTCGATCGAGATCTCGGCGCCCGACCCTGCGCGCCCGTTCGGCTTCACCACGACCGAGTAGTCGCTCGTGCCGATGCGGCCCGGATGACGTTCTCGGGGCGCGAGCAGCGGCAGCTCCGCCGGAGCCCGGCTTCGCCGGGCGGGAGGCGGGCGTCCGAGAGCGTCAGCCGCGGTACTGGAGGTCGTGCCAGGAGGGAACGGGAGCGAGCTCGAGAAGCGTTCGCCCTCCCTGCGGCTCCGCGTATCCGAAATCTCCGGTGTCGTCGATCCACGAGACGTCGAGGAGCCCTTCCTTGACGCGATGGTCGAGCCAGGCGCCGCGAAACACCAACTTGCGCATCCAGTAGACGAGCGATTCGCCTCCGACGAGCGAGACACGTTCCCAGTGCCTGACCAGGTAGAGCCCCAGACCGCTTCGTGGATCGACGATGCGACCGTCGGCGACGAGCTCGACGAGATCGGCGGCCTCTGCATCGTCGAGATCGTTCGAACCGATGAGGCCGAGTCTCACGCCGGCGGCGGTGACCCGCTCTTCGAAGTCCTCGGCGCTGAACTCGAATCGATGGCCGAGGAACTCCACGACGAAGTCGTCGCCGGAGCGATAGTTGGCCGCGAGCATCTCGACCAGCGTATCTGGATGGCTGGCAGGTCATCGCCGTCGATGCGGGCCCTGGTGTCCGCGCCACCGCTCGCCCGACGAGGGCTGCCAACGATCCCTCTAACCTACAGGCGTGAGCGACAGACGACTCTGGGCCGTGATGGCGTTCGTGGTGTTGGCCGTATGGCTGGGCGGTGCGGCCGTGACCAAGTACTCCCTGGAGCAGATGGCGTTCGTGACGCCGATCGCAGTCGTCGTCCTCGGCGTCACGATCGGGCTCGTCGTACTCTGGATAAAGGTCGTCGCCGACTCGCTCAAGCATCGCCGAAGTCGATAGCTGTCCGAGGAAGGACGCGGCGCCCTCGCGACGCGGCGGCCAGCGCAGTGGCCGTCCGGTCACGCCCGTACCGTCCTTCGGGTGACGGGCGCCTGGACGATTGCCTCATTCGACACCCGAGCTGCAGCGACGCTGAGGCGAGAGCTGGGCGTCAGTGACATCACGGCAGCCGTACTCGTGCGCCGCGGATACGGAGCTCCGGGTGACGCGCGACGCTTCCTGGACGCCTTGCCCCCGGGTCACGATCCCCTCCTGCTGGGTGACATGGCCGTTGCCGTGGACACGATCCGGGCGGCGGCCGACCGCGGAGCACGCATCTGTGTCCACGGCGACTACGACGTCGACGGCATCTGCGCGACCGCGCTTGCCGTGCTTCTCTTCCGCGAGCTCGGCGCCGATGTCGACTGGCATCTCCCCAGCCGGTTCGAGGAAGGCTACGGGGTCTCGGGCGACACGCTGGAGCGACTCGCCGATGAGGGCGTGGGGCTCGTCGTCACCGTGGACTGCGGGATCACTGCCGTCGAGGAGATCGCCGCCGCCAGGCAACGCGGCCTCGACGTCGTCGTCACGGACCATCATCGGCCCGGCGAGTCGCTGCCCGACTGTCCCGTCGTCTCGACGCGGCCGTCGTCCTATCCCTTCCCCGAGCTCTGCGGCACCGGGGTCGTGCACAAGCTCGGCGAGGCTCTGCTCGGCTCCGACCATCCCGCGGTGCGTCGCCATCTCGATCTCGTCGCGCTCGCGACGATCGCCGATGTCGTCCCGCTCGTCGACGAGAACCGCGCGCTTGCGTCCGCCGGGCTACGTGCGCTCGCCGGGACGAGACGTCCCGGATTGCAGGCGCTCATGCGAAGCGCGCACGTCGATCCGGCAGCGGTCGACCCGGGGGCGGTGGGCTTCAGGCTCGCGCCGCGGATCAACGCGGCGGGAAGGCTGTGCCGCCCGGACGTCGCGCTCGAGCTCGTGCTGACGGAAGACGCGGACGAGGCGAAGCGCCTGGCCGCGGAGCTCGAGAACCTGAATCGCGAGCGGCAGGGCGTCGAGGATCGCATCCTGCGCGAGGCGACCGCGATCGTCGAGTCGCTCCCAGAGCCGAGGCGCCGGCGGCGCGGTTACGTGCTTTGGCGGGAGGAGTGGCACGAGGGCGTCATCGGGATCGTCGCCTCGCGGCTCGTCGAGCGATTCCATCGACCGGTCGTCCTCGTTGCCGGCTCGCACGACGGCTGGAAGGGCTCGGGGCGCTCCGTCGTGCGCTTCGACCTGCACGCTGCGCTCGGTGCGTGCTCGCAGCACCTGGAGCGGTTCGGAGGGCACCGGGCTGCGGCAGGGCTGTCCATCGACCCGATGCGCATCGACGCCTTCGCCGATGCCTTTGCCGAATACGCTGACGCCCACCTCGCAGCGGAGGACCTCCACGAGCCGACGGTGATCGACGCGGTCGTCTCTGCAGCGGACCTCACGCTCGAACTCGCGCAGGAGCTCGAGCGCCTCGCGCCGTTCGGGCTCGGGAACCCCGACGTCACGCTGCTCGTGCCGGCGACCCAGCCCGTGACCCCGACAACGGTGGGCGAGGGCAAGCATTTGCGATTCCGTGTCCGCCAGCACGGACGCGATGCAGGGACGGCGATCGCCTTCGGTCAGGGCGGGCAACTCGACCGGCTACGCGCCGAGGGGCTCTTCGACGTCGCGTGCCGGCTGAAGGAGAACCACTGGAACGGCACGGTGGCACCGCAGCTCGTCGTGCGTCGTATTTTCGACACGCCCGAGGGCTACAGGGAGCTTCGGGCGCGATTCGCCGAACTCTGGCGAGCGGGTCCGAAATCGTGGACGCCGGAGGCTCGCGACGTTTTCGTGGAGCTCGGTCTGGACGATGAGGTGGCGGAACGCCGACGAGAGCTCCACGAGTCCGCAACCTTCAGGGCCCTTCTCGAGCGCGAAACGTGGCCGCAGGCCGCGTGAGCTATCCCAGGGGCAGGAGGACGTCGCGCATCGCGAGCGCAAGGCGTCGCGCGCGACGTTGCTCGAGCCAGCGGCGGAACGTGCGCATAGGAGACTGGACTTCGGTGCCGGGTGGCCTCGTCCTTCCGCCAGGCGGAAGCCGCGTACACTGATCAGATGAGCGTCCTCGATGCAAAGCGCCATCACGAGGACCTCGTCGAGGAGCTGATCGCCGAGGTCGAGGCGTACAACCCTGACGTCGACAAGGATCTCCTGCGGCGGGCGTTCGAGTTCGCGGAGCGTGCCCACGCGGGGCAGACACGCCGTTCGGGTGAGGAGTTCATCCACCATCCGCTGGGCGTCGCGCGTGTGTGCGCTGAGCTCCATCTCGACGAGCAGACGATTGCTGCCGCTCTCCTCCACGACGTCGTGGAGGACACGGGAGCGGACCCCGACGACCTCCGCGCCGAGTTCGGCGTCGACGTCGCGCTGCTCGTCGAGGGCGTCACGAAGCTGACCCGGATCAGCTTCCAGAGCCGCGAGCAGGCGGAAGCCGAGAACTACCGGAAGATGATCGTCGCGATGGCGCACGACGTGCGCGTCATCCTCATCAAGCTCACCGACCGCCTGCACAACATGCGGACGATCGAGTACCTCGGCAAGCAGAAGCAGGCGCAGAAGGCGCGCGAGACACTCGAGGTCTACGCGCCACTCGCGCATCGCCTCGGAATCCACGCCCTCAAGTGGGAGCTGGAAGACCTCGCGTTCCAGACGCTCCATCCACGGAAGTACGCCGAGATCAAGGCGATGGTCGCCGACCAGCGGGCCGACCGCGAGGCCCAGGCCGACAAGGCGGCGGAGATCCTCGGCCTCGAACTGCACAAGGCGGACGTCCCTGCGGACATCACCGGACGCGCGAAGCACCTCTACTCGATTTACGACAAGATGGCCAAGCGCGGCCGCGAGTTCAACGAGATCTACGACCTGACGGCACTGCGCGTCATCTGCGAGCGCTCAGGAGACGAGGGAACACGCGACTGCTACGCGGCGCTCGGGCTTGTCCACTCGCTCTGGAAGCCGATGCCGGGGCGGTTCAAGGACTTCATCGCGATGCCCAAGCTCAACCGCTACCGCTCTCTGCATACCACCGTGATCGGGCCCGAGGGCAAGCCGCTCGAGATCCAGGTGCGGACACGCGACATGCACGAGGAGGCCGAGTACGGCGTGGCCGCACACTGGCTGTACAAGCGGGGTCGCGCGTCGAAGGCGGACGACGAATGGCTGTCCTGGGTCAAGTCGCTCATGGACTGGCAAGCGGACGAGCAGGACCCCGGCGAGTACATGCGCAGCCTGCGCACGGATCTCTTCGACGACGAGGTCTACGTCTTCACGCCGAAGGGAGAGGTCAAGGTGCTTCCCTCTGGCGCGACGCCGATCGACTTCGCCTATGCCGTTCACACCGACGTCGGGCACCGCACCGTCGGAGCGAAGGTGAACGGCCGCATCGTTCCGCTCCACTACCGGCTCACGAGCGGAGACTTCGTCGAGATCCTCACCACGAAGTCGGGTCGTGGGCCGTCGAGGGACTGGCTCGCGGTCGTGAAGTCCTCGCGGGCACGAAACAAGATCCGGCAGTGGTATCAGCGCGAGACGCGCGGAGAGACCGAGGCCAAGGGTCGCGAGCTCCTCGACCAGGCGCTGAAGGCACAGAAGCTCCCGTACCGGAAGCTCCAGGGCTCGAGTGTCCTCGCGCAGGTGATCCGCGAGACGGGCTTCAAGAAGGCGGAGGACTTCTACGTCGCGCTGGGGGCGGGAAAGCTGCCACCGGCCCAGATCGTGAACAAGGTGATCCAGCGGCTGAAGACCGAGGAAGGCGTCGTCGAGCCGGCTGTCACGACCAAGCCGCCGAGGGCCAAGACAGCCGTTTCGAGCGACCGCGTCGGGATTCGAGTGCATGGCGTCGACGACGTGCTCGTCAGGCTCGCCAAGTGCTGCACGCCGGTTCCGGGCGACGCCATCGTGGGCTACATCTCGATGGGGCGAGGCATTACCGTCCACCGCGAGGACTGTCCGAACGTCCGCGCGCTCAAGCGCAATCCCGAGCGCTTCACCCCCATAGAGTGGGAGGGGGGAGCGTCGTCCGGGTTCCTCGTCCAGATCGCGGTCGACGCGTGGGACCGCGCGCGCCTACTCGAGGACGTGGCGCGCACGTTCGCCGAACACGGCGCCAACATCGTTTCCTACGGTGGTGTCGTCGAGGACGGGATGGCACGAAATTGGTACACCGCCGAGGTGGGGGAGGTGAAAGAGCTTCGCTCGCTCCTCACTGCTCTGCGGAACCTCGACGCCGTCTTCGATGCGTATCGCGTGACCCCGTCGTGATCTTCCGGCGCCGCCGGCCAGGCGCCTCGCTCGAACCCCGAATCGGCCGATCCCACTGAACAGTCCTACTCGGGCCAGCCCGGTAGGGCGCGTACCGACGCCAGATCCTCGTCGCCGCGAGCGAGATCCCCGAGCTCGGGCTTCAGCTCGAGCGCGCGCCTGAGATGCTCGAGAGCGACCTCGGGACGTCCCGCGAGCGCCTCGGCGCAGGCCAGGTTGTAGAGCGCCGCCGGATGGTCGGGGCGGCGTTCGAGGGCCGTGGAGAGCTCGGCCGCGTACGTGTCGTAGTCGCCCGCGGCACGGTGTCGCTCGGCCGCGAAGTAGTCCTCCCACGGCGAGGGCTCGTACGAGCCATCGCGCGGTCCGCCGACCGCCAGGACGGACGTGTCGGGCTCGGCCGCGCGGGCAGTGCGTCTGATCGCAGGATCGCGGACGAACACAACCGTGCCGGTAGGGGCATCGAGCGTCTCGCCGTCGAGTGTGAACGTCGCACGTCCGGCGAGCGCGACGTAGACCTCCTCGTGGCCGAGCGCGGTCTCCGTGTGCTCCTCGACGACGATGTCGCCGATGGCGGGAGCGGCGTACGCGTCGATCCCGAACGCGCCGACGTCGAGCGTGCGCCGCACGGGTCTCCAGAGGAGCGTCCCGTCGACGACCGGGATCGGCTCGATCTCGTTCAGGTGGACCGCCTACCAGCCTTCCTGCATGCCGCGCGCCAGTGCGTCAGGACGGCCTGGTTGCGAGCGTCACGTCGACCGTCTGGCGCTTGCCCTCGCGCAGGATCGTGATCGTCACCCGGTCGCCGGGACGCCTGGCATCGACGGCGCTCTGCAGGGCGACGGCGGAGGCCACGTCCTTCCCGGCGAATGCGACGATGACGTCACCGCCCGTCGGTCGCTCTTCCCCGTCGACCGTCTCCGTGGACGTCGCCGGGCGAAGGCCCGCCCGCTCGGCCGGAGTCCCATTCCTCACTCGAGTGACTGCAACGCCTCCGGGAACGGAGACCATCTCGATGCCGAGGTAGGCGTGCTGAACCTCGCCACTCTCGATGAGCTGGCGGGCGATGGAACGGACGGTGTTCGACGGAATCGCGAATCCGACGCCGTCCGAGCCGCCGGACTCGCTCTCGATCTGAGCGTTCACGCCGATGACGCGTCCCTCACGGTCGAGCAGCGGCCCACCCGAGTTGCCGTGGTTGATGGCCGCGTCCGTCTGGATCGTGTCGTTGATCGTGAAGTCGTTGGGCGCTCGCATCTCTCGATGCAGCGCGCTGACGATCCCGCTCGTGATGGTTCCTTCGAGGCCGAAGGGGCTCCCGAGCGCGAATACCGCATCACCGACCACGACCTCGTTCGAGTTTGCGAAACGAAGCGACTCGAGGAGTGATCGGGGTGCGTCGATCCGTACCACTGCCAGATCCGTCGAAGGGTCTGCGCCGACGAGCGTCGCCTCGAACGTTCGCCCGTTCCAGAGGCTGACCGAGATCGAGCCTCCGGAGGCAACGACGTGATGGTTCGTCACGACGTGACCGGTGTCGTCGAAGACGAAGCCCGATCCCTGTTCGCGTCGTGCGGGATCGCCGAGGGACGAGCCTCCGGACATGACGGTGATCTCCACGACGGCCTTGGACGCACGAGCGTAGATCTCCCCGGCCGTAAGGACATCTCCCGTTGCCGCGGGCTCCGAGCCCAAGACGGTGACTTCGCGGACGACGGTGGTGGTCGCCTCGTCGCCGAGCATCGCGAACGCCGCGGCTCCGAGACCGATGCCGAGGGCCAGCGCCGCGACGAGGCCGGCGACGACGAGTGATATGCGGGTCGGGCGGGAGCTCATCGTGTCCTTGGTTCCATGAGTGTGTCGGAAACGAAGCGCCCGAGGCTGAGCAAACGCTGAAGCGCAGCTAAGAAGTCGCTAAGACTCCCATTCCGGCCCTCGGGTCAGTGCGCACAATGCGGCGATGAAGATCCTCGTCGTGGATGACGAGCCGGCCGTCCGCGAGTCGCTTCGGCGCGCCCTCGAGCTCGAGGGGTACGAGATCGAGCTCGCCTCGGACGGCGAGGAGGCGCTCGAGCGACTCGGGCGAACGCCACCCGTCGACGCGGTCGTCCTGGACGTGCTCATGCCCGGAATCGACGGGCTCGAGGCGTGCCGCAGACTCCGCGCGGGCGGGATCCGCGTGCCGGTTCTGATGCTCACCGCGCGAGCGGAAGTGGACAGCCGAGTCGCGGGGCTGGACGCCGGCGCCGACGACTACCTCGCAAAACCCTTCGCGCTCGCAGAGCTGCTCGCACGTCTTCGCGCCTTGCTGCGCCGTGCCGGGAACGGTGACGACACTCGGGACATCCTCAGCTTCGCCGACCTCGAGCTCGATCTCGGCACGCGTGAAGTCACGCGTGCCGGTCGCCCGATCGAGCTCACCCGCACCGAGTTCTCGTTGCTCGAGCTCTTCCTTCGCAACGCGCGGCAGGTTCTGACGCGATCGATCATCTTCGAGCGCGTCTGGGGGTACGACTTCGGGCCGACGTCCAACTCGCTCGACGTCTACATCGGCTACCTTCGACGCAAGACGGAGGAGGGCGGAGGAACTCGCCTCATCCACACCGTACGCGGTGTCGGGTACGCCCTTCGAGAGCCGTGACCGTGTCATGAGCTTCCGGGCACGCATTGTCGTCTCGGCCGCAGCTGCGGTGGCGCTGACCGTCGCTCTCGCGTCGGTCCTCGTGTACGTCGTGGCGCGCGAGCAGGTCCGCGCGCCGGTCGACGACGCGCTCGAGGAGCGCGCGGCCGAGATTTCACGGCACCCGCTCGGCGTGATCGAGGGGCCGAGTGGATCCTTCCTCGCCGTCCGGCCCGAGTTCGGCGAGGCGCGTGGCTACGTCCAGCTCGTGCGATCCGACGGTGAGGTGATCGTGCCTCCCCGTCAGGATCTGGAGCTCCCGGTCGACGACGAGGTGCTCGCCGTCGCGGGCGACGGGAGCTCCGCGTTCTGGAAGGACGTCGACGTCGACGGCACGGCGCTTCGCGTGTTCACCTTCGCCTACGGGCTGAATACGGCCATGCAGGTGGCGCGGCCGCTCACCGAAGCGAACCGGTCCCTCGAGCGGATCGGGCTCTTCTTGCTCCTGATCACCGCGGCCGGAGTCGTCATCGCCGCTGCCCTCGGTCTCGTGGTCGCGCGGGCGGCACTCAGCCCGGTGAAGAAGCTGACCGAAGCCGCCGAGCATGTGACCGAGACGGGCGATCTCTCCGAGCGTATCGACGTCAGCGGCCGCGACGAGCTCAGCCGCCTCGCCGCGAGCTTCAACACGATGCTCGCGGCGCTCGAGGAGTCGACGCGCGCACAGCGCCAGCTCGTCGCCGATGCTTCGCACGAGCTACGCACGCCGCTGACGAGCGTGCGGACGAACATCGAGGTGCTCGCGAGCGATCGGGCGCTTCCCGCCGATGAGCGAAGCCGGCTGCTGACCGACGTCGTCGAGCAGCTCGCCGAGATGACGACCTTGATCTCCGAGCTCATCGAGCTGGCTCGCGCCGAGCAGCAGACCGCAGAACGCGAGGACATCCGACTCGACCTCCTCGTCGCCGAGGCGGTCGAGCGAGCGCGTCGCCATCGGCCGGCCGTGGTGTATGCGACCGAACTCGAGGAATCGATCGTGCACGGTGTCCCGGCGACGATCGAGCGCGCCGTGACCAACCTGCTCGACAACGCCGCGAAGTGGAGCCCGCCCGGCGGCGAGGTCGAGGTCGCCGTCCGGGACGGAAGGGTTGCCGTGCGTGACCACGGCCCCGGCATTGCCGACGAGGATCTTCCGTACGTCTTCGACCGCTTCTACAGGGCCCGCTCGGCGCGCGGCATGCCGGGCTCGGGCTTGGGGCTCGCGATCGCGCGGCAGGTCGCCGAGGCGCACGGTGCGGAGATCACCGCCGAGTCGGCCGAAGGTGGAGGGACGCGGATGGTGCTCGACCTCGGCGTGGCCGTCGGCAGCCCTTCTTAGAGTCTTCTTACCGGCCTCTCACGGGCGTCTCACGACGTGCTGGTTCGCTCCGGCGGTGTTCTTCCTCGCGTACATGCTCGCCGAGCTTCGCCGTCGGGGCGGCCGCACGGTCCTCACCGCGCTGGGGCTCGCTCTCGGCGTCGGTCTCGTCGTAACGGTCAACGCACTCTCGACGGGGCTCGACCGGGCGCAGGCCGAGGTCCTCGAGCCGCTCACGGGCCTGGGTACCGACATGACGGTCTCGCGCCCGATCGACTTCTCCCCGCCGGCCGCGGGCGGGTTTCCGAGCCTCTCGGAGGATGAGCGTCGGCGTCTCCGGGACGAAAACGGGGGTGGGCGCTTCGGTCTCCGGGATCTGGGAGAGCCTGGTGATACGTTCGTGCGCGACGCGTTCGTCTCGAACGCGCAGCTCTCGTTCGCTGCAGACGAGGTGGAGCAGATACGGAGCATCGAGGGCGTCAGTGCCGCTGCAGGCGGTCTGACGCTGAATTCGATCCACATCGAGGGCACGGTCCCCGAGGAACGTGGGACGCCCGGAGAGTCCACCGCGCCGGGCGCGGGCCCGGCCCTGGCCATCGGGCCCGACAACATCGACGCGACCAGCCTGAGCGTGGGCGGTGTCGATCAAGGGGTAAAGGCACTCGGCGCCATCACGCCCGGGCAGGTCACAAGCGGGCGCTACTTCTCGTCCGGGACTGCACGCGAGGCGATCCTGAACGAGAGCCACGCAAGCAGTCGGAACCTCGAAGTCGGCGACGACGTCACGCTCGGCGGAAAGACCTTCTCCGTCGTCGGGATCGCCGAGACGCCGCTCGGCGGCCAGTCGTCGGACGTGTACGTCAAGCTCGCGCAGCTACAGGCGGTCTCGGACCGCGCCGGCCGCGTCAACACCGTGTACGTTCGGGCAGACAGTTCCGACGACGTCGGAGCGGTTGCCGCGTCGATCGAGAAGACCCTCGACGGCGCATCTGTCACGACTGCGGAGGATCTCGCGGATCGCGTCGCGGGCACGCTCGTCGACGCGAGGAATCTCGCCGGCTCGCTCGGAACGGCGCTGGTGATCGTCGGGCTCCTCTCGGCGTTCCTGATCGCGAGCCTGCTGACACTCTCGTCCGTCACGAAGCGGATCCGCGAGCTGGGGACGCTGAAGGCCCTCGGCTGGTCTCAGCGCCTGGTCGTGCGTCAGGTGACCGGAGAGTCGCTCTTTCAGGGGCTGCTGGGTGGCGCTCTCGGCGCCGTCATCGGGATCGCTGGGGCCTACCTCGTCGGCGCGCTGGCTCCATCCCTCGAGGCGACCGTTGCCTCGGGAGCGTCCGGCCCGCGTTTCGGTCCCTTCGGCCAGGGGGTCGTCGAGCAAGCGCCCACCGAAGTCGCCCTCGACGCTTCCGTCAGCGTCGGCCTCGTCGTGGCCGCGGTCGGACTCGCTCTACTCGGCGGGTTGATCGCAGGGGGCGTTGGCAGTCTCCGCGCAGCACGCCTCCGGCCTGCAGATGCGCTCCGCCACATGGACTGAATCGGGGATCGGATGACCGAGACGAACGCTGTGTACGACCTCAGGGAGGTATCGAAGAGCTATGAGCTCGGCGGTCGCGTGGTGCATGCTATTCGTGACGCCGATCTCAGGATCGTGGCCGGCGAGTGTGTGGCGATCGCGGGCCCGAGTGGGTCCGGCAAGACGACGCTCCTGCAGCTCCTCGGAGCGCTCGACCGCCCCACATCGGGCGTGATCGACTTCGAGGGGCGCGATATCGCTCGCCTTCCCGACGGAGAGCTCGGAAGCCTCAGGCTCCACGCGTTCGGGTTCGTCTTCCAGCAGTTCAATCTGATACCCACGTTGACGGCTGCGCAGAACGTCGAGGTCGCGCTCGCGCCTCGCGGCGCTCGCGCGCACGAGCGGCGGACGATGGTGCGACGCTTGCTCGACTCGGTCGGGTTGGGCGAGCGCGCCGATCACGTGCCCGCCCGGCTCTCGGGAGGCGAGCAGCAGCGAGTCGCGATCGCGCGGGCGCTCGCCAACGAGCCGCACGTCCTCTTGGCAGACGAGCCGACGGGGAATCTCGATTCGACGACCAGCGCGGAGATCATGGATCTCCTCCTGTCGCTCTCCGGCGGCGCGGGTCGGACCGTGGTCGTCGTCACACACGACCCCGACGTCGCAGCGCGAGCCGAGCGCGTGCTGCACATGCGCGACGGTCGCCTCGTGCGCGGGCCGAGTGTCGCTACCCCGGCCGACGCGAAGACCTTCGCGTCTTCTTAGACGTCTTTCAGCGCTCTCTTAGACACGGCTGATCTGATGAAGGTCATGGCGAACCGCAGCAACGTCAAGCTCGCAGTCGGCGGTGCCGCCGTTGCAGTTGTTCTCGTCGGGCTCGGCGCTGCCGGAGCGATCGCCGCTTCCGGGGTGCTGTCGGCGAACGAGGAGAGCAGGGCGGTCATCGAGGACGCAGCGCAACAGCTGGGTGTCGAGCCGGACGCTCTGACCGACGCGCTGAAACAAGGACTCAAGAATCGGGTCGACGAGGCGCTCGAGGCGGGGCGGATCACCGAGGAACAGGCGACTGCCCTCAAGGAGCGGATCGACTCGGGGGACACCGTACCGCTGTTCGGCGGACTCGGTGCTGGTCATTTCGGTCACTTCGGCCACTCCGGCCAGTTCGCGAGTCTCGCGCCCGCCGCGGACTATCTCGGACTCACGGAGGCCGAGCTTCGCGAGCAGCTTCGCGACAAGACGCCCGCTGAGATCGCAAGGGACGAAGGCAAGACCGTTGCAGGTCTCGTCCAGGCACTCGTGAGCTCGGCGCAGAAGGCGATCGACGAAGCGGTCGCGACCGGTCGGCTCACCGAGGAGCAAGCAACCGAGCTGAAGACGAACCTCGACGACCGGATCGAGGCCTTCGTCAACGGGGAGTTTCGCAACCGGGGTTTCGGGTTCCATCATCGATTCCGGTCCAGCGATGCCTCTCCTCGGGCCCCACCGTTCTTCCCGGGGTCGCACACGTAAGTCCCCTTTCGCAGCGGGGCCAGGCCAGATGCCTGGCCCCGCTTTCCTTCGTGGGATCACTCGATCGAGGGATGCGTACCTCTGGGTGAGAGGGGTACCTCGATCGAGGGATTGCATCCCCCGTATGCGTGACTACAAGGAGATATGGGGAGAGGGGAAGGGAGCCGCGCGCTCGTCCTCTCGGACGGGCGCGCGGCACGATCTCGACCCCCACCGGTCGGGGCAGCCGCCCCCCTCCCCACGATTCGCCCTTCCCGACGATCCGTTGGCTACGGGTCCCACGTCTCGCCGCGCGTATCCCAGCCAATGAGGACGTGGCCGGAGAGACGCTCGGCGACGCGCACGAGAACCCGCGTGTCCGGGGACCCGTCGACCCAGAGCTCACCGACTCTCGAACCCAGGAACTCGATCGGCACCTTCGTGCGACGCGCGTCGTCGGGCTCGCCGGCTTCCGGGCCGAGCACGAGCGCGTCTTGGTCGAGAAACGCGATTCCCGCCCAGGAGATACCGGGCTCCTCGGCGAGCGCGACGACCACCGCTCGCAGCGCGTCGTCGGGCTCTTCGACGCGCGTGAGAATCCGCTCCAACGCGTCCAGCACGTTCGTGCTCACGCTTCGAAATCCTCACCTTCGAATGCGCGGATGGCGGTCCGCAGTTCGTCGGGGACGCGCGTCGGCCGCCGCGAGTCGAGGTCGACGAGAACGAGGGTCTGGGTCGCGGTGACCATCAGCAGTTCGTCCGGCAGGCGAACCGCCTCGCATTCGTACGTGACGCTCGAGTTGCCGATTCGCCGGACGCGCACGAAGAGCTCGAGCAGATCGTCGAACCGCGCGGGAGCGACGTAGTCGACCTGGAGCGCTCGCATGACGAACTCTGCCCCTTCGATGCGGAAGCTCGCAACGTGGCGGTGGTACTCGGTGCGAGCGTGATCGAAGTACGGGAGGTAGCGCCCGTAGTAGACGACCCCCTGCGCGTCCGTGTCCGAGAACCAGACGCGGGCCAGGGCGGAGTACTTGAAGGGAGGCCGCGCGGTGGTCACGCGTCCGAGCTCGAGCACGTCGTTCACGTGATCCCTCCTAGGCACGGATGAGCTCGAGCACCTCGTCCCGCTTGGCGAGCATCAGCTCCTCGGAGAGCGCTTCGAGGTTGAGGCGCAGGAGAGGCTCCGTGTTCGACGGACGAACGTTGAAGTGCCAGTCGTCGAAGTCGACCGAGATGCCGTCGAGGTGGGAGATCCGTCCCCCAGCGGCCGCATAGCGCTCCTTGAGCTCCTGGAGCTTCAACGGGACGTCCTCGACCCGCGTGTTGATCTCCCCTGTCAGGAAGAACCGCTCCCGATAGGGAGCGAGGATCTCCGAGAGCTTCCGGGCTCTCTTCGAGAGAAGCTCGAGCATGACGAGGAACGGGACGACGCCGGTGTCCGCTTGCGAGAAGTCCCGGAAGTAGTAGTGGGCCGAGACCTCCCCGGCGAAGACCGCGTCCTCTTTCCGCATCCGCTGCTTGATGAACGCGTGCCCGACCCGGTTGACGAGCGGCACGCCTCCGGCTTGCTCGATCGTCTCGGGTACCGCGCGGCTCGCGCGGACGTCGTAGATCACCTTTCCTCCCGGTGATGTCTCGAGCACCGCCTCTGCCAGCAGCGCCGTCACGAAGTCGCCCGGGACGAACTCGCCGGTGTCGTCCACGAAGAAGCAACGGTCGGCGTCCCCGTCGTACGCGACCCCGAGCTCGGCATGCTCCTCGCGAACCTTGGCCACGATGAACTCGCGGTTCTCGGGGAGGAGGGGATTCGGCTCGTGGTTCGGGAAGCTGCCGTCCGGCTCGAAGTGGCAGCGAACGACGTCGAGCTGCGGCAACCGTTCGAGGACCGGGGGCAGCATGACGCCCGCCATGCCGTTTGCGGCGTCCACGACGACGCGCAGCGGGTGGATCTTCGCAGGATCGATGAACGAGAGCACCTTGCTCACGAATCCGCTCCAGACGTCCTCGGGACGGACCCTTCCTCGCCGCTCCACCTCTCCGAAGCCCGCCTCGGCGAGCGCTCGTATCGCGGCAAGGCCGGAGTCCCCGCCGACCGGCAGTGCACCCCTCCGGACGATCTTCATCCCGGTGTACTCCTTCGGGTTGTGGGACGCCGTGACGCAGATGCCGCCGTCGAGCGAGAGCTCTGCGACGGCGTGGTAGAGCATCTCCGTCCCGACGAGACCGAGATCGACGACGTCCGCACCGCCGTCGGCGCAGCCGTCGATCGTCGCCCGAGACATCGACGGCGAGGAGAGACGCATGTCGCGCCCGACGGCGATCGCCTTCGGCTCGAAGTGCTCGACGTACGCCCTGCCGATGCGGTAGGCGCCGTCCTCGTCGAGCTGCGTCGGGTAGAGCCCACGCACGTCGTAGGCCTTGAAGACGGCGGGGTCGAGCACGGGCCGATGCTAATGACGTCGCCGACCCCGTGTGGACTACACAGCCGTCTGAGGAGGACCTCCCGAATGGAACGCGATGCGCTTCCACGGTGTAAGAGGAGCGATGCGTTCGATTCCACTCGCCCTCGTCCTCGTCGCCCTCGTCGGCGCGGCCTCGAGTTCGCCGTCGGCCGCAACCGAGACCAGGCCGGCACAGCCGACGAAAGCACTGCCGGTCCTCGGCATCTCGTACGGGACGCCCCGGGGCACGCTCGCCTGGTTCGAGCCGACGACGCTCCGCATGCTGCCGGGCCGCAAAGCAACGCTCGCGGGCCATTTCGGCAGCTGGGCCTTCTCGCGCGACCGGCGATTCCTCGCGCTGGGAAGTTGTGAGGGCCCAGGTGCGAGGACGCCCGGGATCAGATTCGTGGACGCGCGCCGAATGCGGGTGCAGGGCGACCTACCGTTGTCCCGTTACCGTCGCGGCTGCGCGAGCGCAGTCACCTGGCTGCGGCCCGAGAGGCTCCTTGCCGTCGTGAGTACGGGCACGGCGAGCGCCTCCGAGGTCGTCCTCGTGGACACGCGCACACGTCGCGTGCTCCGGCGCTCGCCGCTCCCGGCGTCGCCCTCCGCCGCAGTTGGACGGACGGACGACGAGCTGGTCCTGCTCTTCTCCTCGTTCGGCGAGTTCGCACCGGCACGGCTCGCGGTGATCGATTCCGAAGGAGCGGTCAGGATCCGCCCCGTCGAGCGCATTCTCGCCGGGACGGTCGTGGACGGGACGAGCGCCGAGTATCGGGCTGCGACGATTCAGCCCGGCCTGGCGGTCGACCCGGATCGCAAGCGTGCTTTCGTCGTCCCCGCGTCAGGCGCCGTCGCGGAGGTCGACCTCGTCACCCTCGACGTCTCGTATCACGAGCTCGATCGGCCGTCACTGCTCGGCCGTCTGCTCCGGTGGCTGACGCCTGCAGCGCAGGCGAAGGTCATGGAGGGGCCCGTTCGGGAAGCGCGCTGGCTCGGGGACGACATGCTCGCCGTGTCGGGAATGGACTTCTCCGTCGAACCGGCCGCGAGCGGCGCGGGACGCTTGCACCAAGCACCGGCTGGCGTGCGCCTGATCGACACACGCTCGTGGGAATCGCGCCTGCTCGAGCCCGAAGCAAGTGGCTTTGCGGTCGGGGACGGGCTCGTCGTGGCCCAGGGCGGGTACTGGGACGCCGGGGAGGAGCGTGGCTACGGCCCGGGACTACGGGCGTTCGGACTCGACGGCAGGGAGCGATGGAGCCTGCACGATGGCGAGTACAGGTGGATGGACGCAGCCGGCTCGGTCGGTTACGTCCACAACGACGGAGGCATTGCCGACGTCGTCGATCTGGGTACCGGCAACGTCCTGGCTCGGGTCGCACGCGATCCGTTCCCCCAGCTTCTCGCAGGCCAATCGTCGAGCTGGTAGCCGCCCGCGGGATGGCCGGTGCGCCCGCGGACGTTTCTACACTTAAGGCATGGAGCGCAAGCTCGCAACCGTCCTGTTCGTCGACATCGTCGACTCGACGCGCCTCGTAACGGGAACCGATCCCGAGGTCGTGCGCCGCCGCGTGAACCGCTTCTTCGAGACCGTCTCCCGGTGCGTGTCACAGCACGGCGGGATCGTGGAGAAGTTCGCGGGCGACGCCGTGCTTGCCGCGTTCGGCGTTCCGCAGGCACACGAGGACGACGCGCTTCGAGCGGCACGCGCGGCGCTCGCCATGCGCCGGGAGGTCGTCGATCTGGGACTCGAGGCCCGCATCGGCATCGAGGCCGGTGAGCTCGTCGTCGAGGACGCCGAGTCGACCTTCGCGACAGGCGAGGCCGTGAACCTTGCGGCCCGCCTGCAGCAGGCAGCGCTGCCCGGAGAGATTCTCGTCGGGCCGACGGCGTACAGGCTTGCCGGGGGCAGCCTCGTCGTCGAGGACGCCGGGCCGAAGGATCTAAAGGGGATGGACGGCCCGCTCCGGGCCTGGCGGGTCGTGGACATGCTCGACGGCCCCGTGCGTTCTCTCGGTCCGCGCGCTCCGCTCGTCGGACGCGACTCGGAGCTCGATCTCCTCGAGAACACGTTCAACCGGAGCGTTCGCGACCGTCGCGCACACCTCTTCACGATCTACGGAGAGCCCGGAGTAGGGAAGAGTCGCGTCGCGCGCGAATTCCTCGACGGCGTCGAGCGCGCGAGCGTCCTCATGGGGCGCGCGCTGCCGTACGGGGAAGGCGTGACGTATTGGCCGCTCGCCGAGATGGTGAAAGCCGCCGCCGGTATCTCGGACGACGACCCGCTCGAGGAGGCGTTCGAGAAGCTTCGTGAGTGCTGCGCGGAGGAGGCGGTGGCGGACGTCCTGGGTCTTGCCGCCGGGCTCATGGAGGCGCTCGAGGGTGAGCGGAGCTCGCAGGAGATCGCATGGGCCGCACGCGAGGTCATGCAGGGCATCGCGGACGTCCAGCCGCTGATCCTCCTCTTCGAGGACATCCACTGGGCAGAGGAGCCGCTCCTCGACCTCGTCGAGCATCTGGCCGACTTCGTGCGCGCACCGCTCCTGATCGTCTGCCTCGCGCGCCCCGAGCTGCTCGACGCGCGACCGGGGTGGGGCGGAGGCCGCGTCCGCTCGACCGCGATCGAGCTCGAACCCCTGTCGGAGGAAGAGAGTGAGCTGCTCGTCGAGAAGCTGCTCGCGCAGCTCGCCGGCACGTCGGGAGCGATGCCGGGCCCGCTCCCGCGCGAGGTGCTCGAGCGCACCGAGGGCAACCCGCTGTTCGTCGAGGAGACGATCCGCATGCTCGTGGAGAGCGGCTCCGGCAACGGCGCCGCGGACCGCGTGCCGGACACCCTGCAAGCACTCATCGCGGCGCGCATCGACCACCTGTCGCCGGCTGCCAAGACGCTCCTGCAACGCGCGTCGGTCGTCGGGCGGGTCTTCTGGAGCGGCGCTCTCGAGTACCTGTCCCCCGATGTCGAAAGCATCGACTCGCAGCTCGACGATCTCCTGCAGCGGGAGTTCCTCCTTCGCGAGCCGCGGTCGTCGATCTCCGGCGAGACGGCCTACCGGTTCAAGCACCTCCTCATCCGCGAGGTGGCCTACACGGGTCTGCCGAAGCTCGCTCGGGCACAGCATCACGCGCGCTTCGCCGAGTGGTTGGCCGAGCGAACGGGCGAGGAGCTCGTCGAGATCCGCGCATACCACCTCGACCAGGCGGTCGAGTTCCTCGTCGAGCTCGAGGGCGCGGCGCCCGAGCAGCTCGCGCAGCAGACCGGCGCGGCGCTCGTCACGGCGGCAAAGCGCGCGATCGCACGCGAGGCGTACGCGACTGCCCGGACGCTCGGGCTTCGCGCACTCGAGTTGCGCCCGACGCTCTCGGCCCGGTACACGGCGGCGCGCGCGGCCTGGCGACTCCAGGACTGGGCTGCCGTCCAGGTCGAGATGGAGAAGGTTCGAGACGAGGCACGTGAGCAGGACGATCGCGTCGTGACCGCTCTCGCGCTGACGGCGCTCGGCGAGGCGTCGATCAAGCGTGACGGTGACATCGCACAGGCACGAGCGCTCGTCGACGAGGCCCTCGAGATCCTCGCGAACCAGGAAGACCCCGCGGCCCACTTCGACGTGCTCGTAGCTCGCGCTTCGGTCGCATCCTGGCAGGGCTCGGAGAGCGATGCAGTGCGCTTCATGGAGCGCGCATACGTGATCGCCCTCGATGCCGGCCGCAAGGATCTGCAGACGATCGCCGCACAGGCGCTCGCACGCACGCACATCATGCGGCTGGAACTGGACGAGGCGGAGCTGTTGCTGACCCGCGCCCTCGGGCTCGCCGGAGAGAGCGGCAGCGTTCGCGGAAGAGTGAGCGCTACCTCCACGTACGGCTGGTTCCTCAGCGCGAAGGGTGAGCTCGACGAAGCCGAGTCCGTGTTCGAGGAAGTGCGCACGACTGCGACCGAGCTCGGTGTCGAGCCGGCGATCACGTCGGCGCTGCTCCACCTCGGCTGGATCGCCCGGCGCAAGGGCGAGCACAAGCGGGCCGAGAAGTTGCTACGTGAGGCGCTTCGGATCACGGCCGCGCGTGGCGACCGCGGTCTGCTGCCGGACTTCCAATCGGCACTCGCTGCCACGCTCGCCGATCTCGGCAAGGTCGACGAGGCGGAGCGGCTTGCGCTCGACGCCCGCCGCAACGCAAGCCCAGAGGACACCTCCTGCAAGATCATCGCGGCGACGGCGCTCGCTGCCGTTCGGGGAGTTCAGGGCCGTGACAGCGAAGCGGAAGGTCTCTTCCACTCAGCTCTCGAGCTCACGCGAGAGGGAGGCTTCGAGGTGTTCGAGATCGAGCCGCTCGAGCGGCTGACGAGATTCCTGCGTGACCGCGGGCGCGCCGACGAAGCTACCCCCTACGAGGCGCGGCTCGCGGAGCTCTCGTCTGCGACGAGAACGGCGCGGATCGCCTGACTCGAGCGCTCGTCGGGCGACTCCGAGATCACGGTTGCCGGGCGATCGAAGCGGGCCAGCGCTTCGCGTAGCGGTTCTACCCGAAGCGTCCCTTCCCCGTAGGGCAGATGCTTCGTCTCGTTCCGGTTGGCGAAGGCGATGTCGGAGAAGTGGATGTGGAACGGCGCACGGGACTCGAGGACGGTGTCGACGGCCTCGAGCACCTCGCTGAAGGCTCCCGGCTCGAGGAAGCCGCCGTCGCTCGTCGCGTGCATGTGTGCGAAGTCGAGGACCGGACGCACCCAGCCCGTCTGCCTGGAGATCTCGACGACGTCGTCGATGGAGCCGAGGTCGCGAACGCGGCCCATCACCTCGACGCCGAACGGCACTGCACGACCCTTGCCTTCGAGGCGCTCTCGCAGCGTGCCGAGTTGTTCGACGACCGCCTCGATCGCGTCCTCGCGGCTCCTACCCAGGAGGAACCCGGGGTGGAACACGACGAGCTCGGCACCGCTTGCCGCTGCGATGCCCGCGCTTCGGTCGAGGGCACCGACCGCAGAGGTGAACTTGCGGCCACTTGCTTCGAGATGCCCCATGAATCCGAAGAGGGGTGCGTGCACGGAGAGCGCGATGTCCTCCGCGCTGGCGAGCTTGCCGAGACTCTCCGCGAACGGATAGTCCATCCAGAACCCGCTCTCGAAGTCGATCTCGCACGCCGAGTAGCCGCGGTCGAGGAGCATCTCGATCGCCTCGGCGGGCGATTCTCGCGACGGCAGACGAGCTGGGCCGATGCGTATCCGAGAGGACACCTGGTGAAGCCATCCTAGACTCGCCGATGTGATTGCCTTCAGCAACGTGAAGGCGACGATGCTGCTGGCGGACTATGCGGTCGTGTCGGACGGCAAGCTGACGATCGTCGGCGGCGGGTGGTCGCAGACAGGCCCCGAGCCGTCCGCGTTCGGGATCGGTCTCCTGATCCAGGTTCCCTGGGACCTCGCGAACACGGTGCACTCGTTCTCCGTGGAGCTGCTCGACGCCGACGGTGGCGCCGTCGCCTTCGAGGCCGACGAGAACGGCGACAATCCAGTCGCATTCGGAGGCGAGTTCGAGGTCGGACGGCCGCCAGGGCTCAAGCCCGGCACTCCGCTCGATTTCCCCGTGGCGGTCAATTCGACCCCCCTGCCGCTCGAGCCGGGCCGCTACGAGTGGCGGCTGACGATCGACGGCGAGTCGCGGGCGGACTGGACGCTGCCCTTCACGGTCCGCGCCGAGGAGTCGTTACGCGAATGACTCGTCGCAGGGGCTTCCACCTGCCCAAGCGGCGGAGCTCGTGACAAGTCGTCACAAGGTGATCCAGCCGTCGCCCGAGTTCATTGCGAGTCCGTCCGACCGGGTCCGTACGCTCGACGCATGGCCGAGGCCCCGACTCGCATCGATCTTCTCGAGCTCGATATCGATCTCCGCCTCTCGGATCTCTGGCGAGAGGCAGTCGACGTTTCCGACTGGAACCTCGAGGTGGTGGCGGCGTTCATCCGTGCGGCGTACGGCAAGGGCTACTGCGATGCACTGACCGAGGAGTCGCCGGGCTCGCTGTGCATCGAGCACGGCTATCGCATGCCCGATCGCAGGATCCCCGAGCCCGACCGAGCGTAAGCGCCTGTTCAGCCAGCATCCGGCCCGCCGGGGCTACACTCCTGCCGTGGCACGCAAAGCGAGTCCCGCGCGGCTCATGATCGCGCTTTCGGTGGCCGCGGTTCTCGCAGTCTTCCTCCTGTACACGTCGATCGCGGGCGGCGGAACCCCGTCGATCGCTCCGAGCGAGCTCCGAGGTCGCTCGGGCGAGGTGCAGCTCGCAGGGCTCGTCGTGGGACCCGTCGTCGGAGACGCTCACGCGGGTGGCCTCCGCTTCAAGCTCAGGGATATCGAGGGGAAGGCGAAATCGAATATCGTCGTTCGGTACACGGGCTCCGTCCCGGACCTGTTCAAGGTCGGACGTCACATCGTGATCGACGGTCGACTCCGCGCGGGCGTGTTCGTCGCGGAGCCCGGTTCGATGATCACGAAGTGTCCCTCGAAGTACACGCCCAAACAGAGCGACTCCGCCTAGCGAGCGGACGAGCGAGCCATGCCCGAGCTGGGTCGCGCTGCGCTCGTCGTCACCCTCGGCCTTTCGACGTACGCTCTCGTGGCGGGCGCGGCCGCAGCACACATGGGTCGTCGAAGGCTGGCGTACTCGGCGCAAAACGCGCTGATCGCGGCCTTCCTGACGACCCTCGTGGCCTCGCTCGTCCTGCTCGCTGCGCTTCTCCGTCACGACTTCTCCTTCACGTACGTCGCGAGAACCACGAGTGAGGCGCTGCCGACTGCGTACACCGTCTCGGCCTTCTGGGGAGGCCAGGAGGGCTCGTTGCTCCTCTGGCTGCTCGTGCTCACCGCCTTCGGGGCGGCCGCAGTTCGCCTGAACAGAGCCTGGGCGCGAGACCTCATCGTCTGGGTCGTCCCGGTCTTCGCTGCGGTGACGGCCTTCTTCTCGTTCCTGGTCGTCGCGGTCGCGAGCCCGTTCACGACACAGGCGCCGCCACCGGACGGCGCAGGCATGACGCCGAGCCTGCAAAACCCGTACATGCTCGCGCATCCGCCGCTTCTCTACCTCGGGTACGTCGGTCTCACGGTCCCCTTCGCGTTCGCGCTCGGTGCGCTGCTCTCCGGACGCCTCGACGAGCGGTGGCTCGTTGCGACCCGACGCTGGACGCTGCTCGCGTGGACCGCGCTCGGCATCGGGCAGCTCCTCGGCGCCCACTGGGCGTACGTCGAGGTCGGGTGGGGCGGCTACTACGCCTGGGATCCCGTCGAGAACGCCGCGCTGATGCCCTGGCTGGCAGCCACGGCGTTCCTCCACTCGGTGATGATCCAGGAGAAGCGAGGAATGCTCCGTGTATGGAACGTGCTCCTCGTCATCCTCGCGTTCTCGCTGTCGCTCTTCGGCACGTTCCTCACCCGCTCGGGCGTCGTCAACTCCATTCACTCGTTCACGCAAAGCTCGATCGGGCCGTGGTTCCTGGCCTTCATCGGCGTCACCGTCGCAGTGTCGCTCGGACTCGTCTTCTGGCGACTCCCGCAGCTCCGCTCGCCCACGAGACTCGAGTCGCCGATCTCCCGCGAGGCGGCGTTCCTCTACAACAACCTGCTGCTCCTCGCGCTCTGCTTGGCGATCCTCTGGGGCGTCGTCTATCCGATGCTCTCCGAGGCAGTTCGCGGCGAAGCGGTCGTCCTCGGGCGCTCGTACTACGATTTCTTCCTTCGAGTCTTCGGGCTCCCGCTGCTCCTGCTGATGGGAATCGGGCCGCTCGTCGCCTGGCGCAGAGCCTCGCTTCGGAGCCTGGTCACGACGTTTCGCTGGCCCACGCTGGTCGCTCTTGCGACCGGGGTCCTGCTCCTCGTCCTGGGCGCCGGTAGCTCCATCCCAGGTCTCGTCGCGTACACGTTCTCGGCGTTCGTCGGCGCCACGATCGTCATGGAGTTCGTTCGCGGAACGCGCGCACGAAAGGCACTGGGCGCGACGTCCTGGCTCGGCGCGTTCACGTCGCTGATGTCCCGTAACCGTCGCCGGTACGGCGGCTACGTGGTTCACGCCTCGATCGTGCTGCTCGCGATCGGCGTTGCGGGCTCGAGCGCATTCGACTCCGTCGCGGACGCCAGACTGACGCGTGGTGAGTCCTTGACGGTCGGCGACTACACGCTGGTCTACCGATCACTCGACGAGCGGCAGGTGGCGAACGCGACGGAGATACGAGCGACCCTCGACGTGCGCCGCGGCGACCGAGACTTGGGAACGCTCCAGGCCGGCAAGAACGCGTACACGATCGAGCAGCAGGTCTCGAACGAGGTCGGGATTCGGAGCGACAGGCTGACGGGCGAGGATCTCTTCGTCATCGCGGAGCAGATCGACCCTGACGGAAGCGTGTACTTCCGGGTCTTCGTCAAGCCGCTCGTCAACCTCATCTGGCTTGCCGGGTTGGTCTTCCTCCTCGGAGCAGCGATCGCTCTCTGGCCCGATCGGCGCGAGCAGCGGCGGCTGGTTGCCCGTGCGGAGGCGGTCGGCCTTCCCGCGACCCGTTGACGATCGCGGTGGTGCTTGCAGTGACGCTGGCCGTCGTGTGCGTGATCCTGGTTGCTCTGCCGTTCCTGAGAGAGCCCGATCCCGAGACGGATGCGCTCGACGAATTCGACGAGGATGAGCGGCGCCGGCTCGAGCTCCTCGAGCTTCGCGATCGTGCACTCTCCGCGCTCAAGGAGCTGGAGTTCGACCACCGGACGGGGACGATCACGGACGACGACTATCGAGAGCAGGTCGGACCCCTGCGGCGCGAGGTCGCCACGGCCCTCCAGGCCCTGCAGCGCGACATGCCGGGAAGAGACGGAGACGCGACCACGGGGCAGGGACGTCCGGTGGGCAGGCGAACCTAGGACGATGCGACGGCGATCGCTCTTCGTCGTGGGTCTGGCGCTTGCGCTCGTCTTCGCTGCCCCGGCCTCGGGCGACGACATCGAAGACGAGAAAGCAGCGGTCGATGCGCGCATCGCCGCGCTGCAGGACGAGATCGCAGCCTCGAAGCAGCAGGAGGGTGTCCTGACGTCACAGCTGTCGGCAGTCGTCGCGGAGCTCGATGCGGCCCAGGCGGCAGTCGAGGAGGCGCAGGCGAGCGTCGGGGCCCTCGAGGGGGAGCTCGCCGCCGAGCAGGAGCGGCTCGATCGGCTGACGGCGCGGCTCGAACAACAGACGCGCCGGCTCCGACGCCTCGAGGCAGAGTATCGGCGCGCCGTGGGCATCCTCGAAGCGCGAGTCAGGGCCATCTACGTCGAGGAGCCACCCGACGTGCTTTCGTTCCTCGTCTCGGTCTCGAGCTTCGACGATCTGATCGACAACTACGAGTTCGTCAGCCGCATCGGTGTGCAGGACCGGCAGATCGCGTACCAGGTGGCTGCGGCGAAGCGGAAGGCCGCTTCCGAGCGGCTCGCGACTGCGAGCACGAGAAGGCTCACAGCGGCCGCGGTATCCGTCATCGCCGCCCGAACGGACGAGGCGCGTGCCGCGCGCGACCGACTTGCCTCCAACCGCGACACGCTCGCCTCGGCACGCGATCTCAAGCGGAGCTCCCTCGTCGACTCACGTGAGACTCGCGACGAGTACCTGCACGAGGTGCAAGCTCTCGCCGCAGAGAGTGCGGCACTTGCCGCGGCGATCCGGAAGTCGCAAGCCGGGGTGGGTGTGACCGGTACCGCGGCTCCGTCGGCGTCGGGGCTCATCTGGCCCGTGGACGGCGTCGTCGTCAGCGGATTCGGCCTGCGGTGGGGTCAGATGCACGAGGGGATCGACATCGCGGCCTCGTCCGGAACGCCGATCCGGGCAGCTGCTGCCGGCACCGTCATACACTCGGGGTGGCTCGGGGGGTACGGTAACCTCGTCGTCGTCGACCACGGAAACGGACTCGCGACGGCGTATGCCCATGCGTCGGCGATCCTCGTCGGAGTCGGCGTACAGGTGAGCCAGGGTGAGACGGTCGCGCTCGTCGGGTCGACGGGGAACTCCTCGGGGCCTCACCTCCACTTCGAGGTGCGCGTGAACGGCGTGGCGGTCGACCCGTTGCTCTACCTCTAGGCAGCCGTCTCGGCACACGCCCCCGAATCCACGGGCGGAGCCAGTCGCACGGGTTTCGAGGAGCCGTCTACGCCGCTTCGGTCGCTGCGCGCGGAAGAGCAACGGGCACGACGAGGTGGAGGTCCGGAAACGCGCGCCAGCGCTCGTCCAGACCCAATCCGTAGCCTGCGAACAGCTCGTCCGGTACGGTGAAACCCACGTACCGAAGCGGAAGATCGTCCACGAGTCGGCGATACGGCCGATCGAGGAGCGTGACCGCCGCCAGGCTCGCCGGGCTTCGGAGGCCCAGCGTCTTGCAGAGAAAATGAAGCGTCAACCCCGTGTCGACGACGTCCTCGACGATGAGCACGTGGCGGTTCTCGAGAGGTGCGTCGACGTCCTTGAGCAGACGGACTGCTCCGTCGCTCCCTCCCGCATACGGCGCAAGCTCGACGACGTCCAACGTGTGGGGTATGCGCAGCGCACGTGTGAGGTCCGCGAGGAAGACGACGCTGGATTTCAGGGGAGCGATGAGCACCGGATCGAGGCCCGCGTAGTCTCTGGCGATCTCGAGACCGAGCTCCCTCACGCGGGTCGCGATCTCGGCGCGCGGGAGATGGACGTCCCCGACCTCGCCGTGCTCCGATCGCATCCCCACCACGGGCTACGACGCCAGGCGCAGGCGATAGCGCTGCGCAAGGCGCTCGATGTCACGGCGGTAGAAAAGCTTGACCTTGACGTGCGGATACAGGCGCTGAACCTCGCGGAGCTTCCGGTTCTTCCGTGTGACGAGGGACTGCTTCATGACCGTGACCTCGATGAAGAGGTTCTGCTCGGGGAGGTAGAAGTCGGGAGTGAAGGCGCTCACGACGCGACCCTCCTCGTCCCGTTCGAGGACGAACGAGTGGGGCTCGTAGTCCCACTTCACGTCGTAGTAGTCGAGGATCTTCGCGCACTCCAACTCGACCCGATTTGCGAATCGTGGAGGCGCCGTTCCGCAATATGCCTGGAAAACGGGGCTTTCGACCCGCACCTGCGCCACGGTAGCAGTCGGCTCGGACGGCTCTGAACGAGCCGTAGACTGTCGGCATGGCACCTAGCGACGCCGGCGTACGCATCGCCCAGCTCTCGGATATGCACTGCGGGGGGCCGTACTTCGAGTCGAGCCTGCTCGAGCGCGCGATCGGTGAGATCAACGAGCTGCGTCCCGATGTCGTCGTCTGCTCAGGCGATCTGACCACGTTCGGCTTCAGGCACGAGTACCTGACGGCACGCGAGTATCTCGATCGGATCGAATGCGATGCGCTCGTCGTCGTGCCCGGCAATCACGACTCGCGCAACGTCGGATACGTCCACTTCGAGGAGATGTTCGGAGAGCGGAACTCCGTTCTTCGCAAGCACGGCGTAACGATCGTCGCCGTGGACTCGAGCGAGCCCGACCTCGATCACGGTCAGATCGGACGAGGTCGCTACCGCTGGATCGAGGAGCAGTTCGCCGACGACCCGGCGGACCTGAAGATCTTCGTCCTCCATCACCACTTGCTGCCCGTCCCCGGGACAGGCCGAGAGAGGAATGTGGTCTACGACGCGGGCGACGCCATCGAATGCCTGCAGCGTGCAGGCGTGCGGCTCGTCCTCTCGGGACACAAGCACGTTCCATACGTCTGGCGCCTCGAAGACCTCTTCGTGGTGAACGCCGGGACCGTGTCCTCGTTGCGGCTCAGGGGCAACACGAGGCCCTGTTACAACGTGATCGAGATCGTGGATCGGAGGGTCGACGTCTGGAGGCGACACCCGTTCCATGGTCAGGTGCGGCTCGTCTCGTTCTCGCTCGAGACGCTCGAGTATGCGAAGTTCACGGGTGCGATCGAGGACGAAGTCACCTCGCGTACCTGAGAGCTGTCAACACGATGAGAGCCATTGCGATCGTCGACGGCGAGCACTACGCGCCCGTCGTCCGGGAAGCGCTCGCCGAGCTTCCGTACGAGTTCGCCGCGGCGGTTCTCGTCGGCGGAACGGAGAAGCTTCGAGAGGACGCGGACTACGGCGTCCCGGTCGGGACCGACGTCGAGGCGGCCATCGCAAGCCACCGCCCAGACGTTGTCGTCGATCTTTCGGACGAGCCGGTGCTCGGGCCGGTGGAGCGATTCGCCCTCGCGAGTCGGGTGCTTGCGCAGGGTGTGCCGTACGTCGGCGCTGACTTCCGTCTCGACCCTCCGGAGCGGCTGCGGTTCGAGCTTCCGTCGATCGCGGTCGTCGGCACCGGCAAGCGAGTGGGAAAGACGGCCGTCACGGGACATCTCGCCCGGCTCGTCGCGCAGTCCCGACGCGTCGTGGTCGTCGCCATGGGGAGAGGAGGCCCCTCGGAGCCGGAGGTGGTGACCGTGACGCCGTCTATCGACGTCCTCGTCGAACTCTCGCGGTCCGGGCGCCACGCTGCCTCGGATCATCTCGAGACCGCGGCGCTCACCGGTGTCGAGACGGTGGGCTGCCGGAGGTGCGGCGGTGGGCTGGCGGGCGCCGTGGCCACGTCGACCGTCTCGGAGGGCGCTGAGGTGGCGGTCCGCCTCGCACCCGAGCTCGTCCTCTTCGACGGGAGCGGCGCGGCGCTGCCGCCGATCGCGGCCACTCGGACGATCGTGGTCGTGGGAGGACAGCAGGAGACCGCCGTCGTTGCCGGATATCTGAACTCGTACCGCCTCCTGCTCGCAGACCTCGTCGTCGTGACCATGGCGGAGCGCGGATCCGGTTGGGAGCGGGTACGCAGTGCCGTCGCCGGCGTCGTGGGACCGGGAACGGCAGTCATCGGGACACTGCTCCGGCCGCGGCCGCTGGTCGACGTCGGCGGAAGATCCATCGCGTACTTCTCGACTGCACCGGAAACGGCCCATGGCGCGCTCGCCGAGCATCTCGAAGATGCCTACGGCGCGCGGGTCGTCCACGTTTCGGGCAACCTCGCGAATCGTGACCTCCTACGCGCCGAGCTCGCCGTCGTCGACGCTGAGATCTTCCTGATCGAGCTGAAGGCCGCGGCCGTCGATGTCGTCGCCGAGGCTGCACTGGAGAGGAGCGCCGAGGTCGTGCTCGCCGCGAACGACGTCGTTTCCGTCGAACCTCACGCGGACCTTGACGAGATGCTGCTGGAAGTGGCCAAATTCGATTCGTGAGAGAGCGCCGGTTCACGATTCCGCTGCCGCTGGGCGATGAGGTTCCGTTCTCGAAAGGACTGATGGCGCGCGCGCTCGTCGTCACCGGGCTCGATCCCGAGCGTTCGTACTTGATCGCGCGGCGCGCGGACCGGGATCTCGGCGAGCGTGGTGCTGTCTCCCTCGATTTCGATCGTCTCGGTGAGCTTGCAGCCGAGGTCATCGGGCACGACGAGGCCGCGCGGACCGTTCGGCGCCTTCGCCGACTCGATGCGCTCGCTCGCCTCGAGGAGCCACTGCTGCTGCTCGTCGGTGGGGCCACCGGCACGGGGAAGTCGACCATCGCGACGGAGGCAGCGCACCGACTCGGAATCACGCGGGTCACGTCGACGGACTTCATTCGGCAGACGATGCGGGCGTTCTTCTCCGAGGAGTTCATGCCTTCCGTCCACTACTCGAGCTTCGAGGCGAGGCTGGCGCTCACTCGGGCAGAGGAGGAGGAGTCTGGGGACGCGGCGATCCTCGGCTTCCTCGACCAGACGCGGAACGTGCTCGTCGGCGTCCATGCAGCGCTCGAGCGCGCCGCGACCGAGCACTGGTCGACGGTTCTCGAGGGAGTGCATCTCGTTCCCGGGATGGTCGGCACCGAGTATCCCGGCGCCTTCGTCGTGCAGTGTGTGGTGGCGATCGAGGACGAGAACCTGCACCGGAGTCACTTCTGGGTGCGCGACCAAGCGACCGACGGCCTCCGCCCCCTGGAGAAGTACCTCGACTCGCTGCCACAGATCCGTGAGATCCAGGAGTACCTCATCGAGCGCGCGCGACGTCACGACGTCCCCGTGATCGTCAACGACTCGCTCGACCGTGCCATCGGCGACGTCCTCGATCTCGTTCTGCGTCGAGCAGATCAACTCGTCACCGCCGGGTAGCGACCCGTCTCTACACTGGGCCCATGATCGCGCGCGAGGACGTCGTCGAGGCGCTGCACGGTGTCGAGGATCCGGAACTCGGGATGGACATCGTCGAGCTCGGCCTCATGTACGACGTCGAGGTCGACGGGCCGAACGTCAAGGTGGTCTACAGCCTCACCTCGATGGGCTGCCCCGCTGGCGCCATGATCGCGGAAGGCATCGTGGACGCGGCGCGGAGCGTGCCGGGGGTCATGGAGGTCGAGGCCGAGCTGACGTTCGACCCGCCGTGGACGCCTGACCGAATGTCGGACGACGCGAAGTTCATCCTCGGCTTCGGCTAAGCGGGCCTGCGGGACAGACCACGCGCCTTCCGAGGGCGATCTGCTCGTGGCGTGCCTCGGCTTGCCGAGGCAAGGGCATGTGACTCGCGTCGGCACTCGGCGCCGCGCGGCGCTCGCGTGCCCGCAAGGCCTATGAGCGCGAGGGGCCGCGTTTGGATCGGGCCGGCGGAAAGGGGAGACAGACCCAAACGCCGGCCCGTAGGATCTACGTTTCTCTCCGCGCGGGACGGTTTGCGCATCGACGAGGTTGGAAATGTCCCGAGAGGCGTCCAGGCAGCTGGTGACAGCTCCACGGTGTCGACGGATCCGTCCATGCGTGGAGTCACCAACGTCGTTCGACTCGTATCGGGACCGTTGTCGGCTCAGAAGGCTCGGCAGCACGGGCTCGAACGCGTTATGGTCGAGTCA
>DATIBA010000232.1:0-32300 GCA_035457765.1 Gaiellaceae bacterium | reverse complement strand
GGCGCAGGGTCGTTAGGGAGGGCCCGACCCTTCCTTCAGCCGTTCACAACCTGTGGGTAGCTCAGCGAGCGCCCGGGCAAGGCGCCTGCTGTCTCGCGAAGGCTCTCCCGGTCGTTCACTCGGCGCTCGCCACGTACGCGGACGCGAGCCGCTTCGGGGCCTGGATGAGCCACGCGTCCTCGAGGCGCTCACGGAGCTCGTCCTCGGCGATCTCCTCGAGGCGAATCTGGACAGCCGGGAATCCGTTGTAGTGCGGGCTGGTGAAGTACACGTCCGGGTTCGCGTCGAGGAAGAGTTGCTTCTCGTCGCGATCGACGCGAACGGCGAGCCCGCCACCGTCCCGTTCGCGTGCCTCCCACGCGAAGCCCTTCCCGCGCACGCTGAACGCGATGCGCCCGTCGGTCGACTCCTCGACCTCGGGGAACGCGCGGGCCAGAGTCCGGACCGTGTCCCAGTCGACCACGGCGGGAGGGTAGCTGCGTCAGGCACGATGGACCCGTGGCCGAGTCCGTCTGGGACTATCCACGCCCGCCGCGGGTCGAACCGACGGCGCAGCGAATCCGCGTCGAGCTCGGCGGTCGAACGATCGTCGACACCCGCGCCGCGCACCGAGTGCTCGAGACGAGCCATCCACCGGCGTACTACGTCCGGCTCGATGACGTCGTGCCTGGTGTTCTCGAGCCGTCGACGGGTGGCACGACGTTCTGCGAGTGGAAGGGGACCGCGTCGTACTACGACGTCGTAGCGGGAGGGCGACGCGCGGAACGCGGCGCCTGGACGTACCACGACCCGCTTGCGGGGTTCGAAGTCATTCGCGACGCAGTCGCCTTCTATCCCGCCCAGATGGACGCTTGCTGGGTCGACGAAGAGCGTGTCGAGCCGCAACCGGGCGGCTTCTACGGCGGCTGGATCACATCCGACGTTCTCGGTCTCGCGGAGAGCGCGCACGGCACGTCCGGCGCCTAGCCAGGTTCAGGCTCGCTGCTTCCTCGCGACGAACACGAGGAAGTCGTCGTCGCTCGTCGGCATGGCCTCACGGTGCTCGCCGTGAACGACGGTGTTCACGAACCCGGCGTGCTCCAGCATCAGGAGCAGCTCGTTGCGGAAGTAGAGACAGATGTTCAGTCTGTGGTCTTCCTCCGACTCCAGCACGCCGTCGCGCCACATCTCGGCGTGGATCTCGAGGGTCACGTGTTGCGCCAGCGGATCGAGCTCCACGATGCGGCTGCGCAGCACGTAGTCCGCTCCGTCCGAGCCGCGCCTGGGTTCATCCGGCAGGTACGCCGTAGGCAACGACCCTCGCTCGTCCTTGCGCCAGTACTTCCATTGACTCGCACTCGAGTACGGGACCTGGATGTCGAGCAGCAGCGTCCCTCCCGGCCGTAGGTGCTCGTGGAAGCGCCTGAGGGCCTCGAGGTCGTGGTCGCGCGTGCTCCCCAGCCCGAAGGCGCCGCACACGTAGATCGTGGCGTAGCTGCGCGGCAGATCGAGCTCGTGCATCGGCTGTACGAACAGATTCGGAGACAGTCCTTCGCGTTCGGCCTTCTCGCGGCAGAGCGCGATCATGTCCGGGGAGACGTCGCAACCGTCGACGTCGAGTCCGGCCCGCAGGTATGGGCGCAGGAGTCGCCCGGTCCCGCATCCGACGTCGAGCGCAGGCTGCCCGTCGCTTTCGATGAACGCCTGGAAGTACGGGATCTCGTGCGACCGAAAGTCGTCGTTGAACTCCGACCACCACTTCGCGACGAGCCCGTAGTGCCAGGTCGACGGCTGCCGCTCGATTCGGCACCTCCTTCGCAGGATGTCCGCGAACTTAGCGGATGGCCACGCTACTGGCGATCGGGCGACGGGTCGCTGGCGACGTAGACTCCCGCGCCGTGACCTCCGTCGGCCTCCTTGCCGAAGCGCGATGACCGAGATGCGCCTCTACGACCTGAGGATCACGGTCGAGCGGATCGAGGGCCGCTCGGTGTGCGGCCTCGAGATCGGCGACTACTTCGAGGTCACGGAGTCGAGCCGTGTGCACATCCCGGAGGGCCGCCACTTCTGCCTGTTCGCGATGCAGGCCGTGCTGCCGCTCCTCCCAGCCAAGATGCGGCGGCTTCCGGACGAGGACTGGCTCGAGCAGGAAAGCCTCGTCTGCTGCCCCGATCCCGAGGAGCGGCTCGTCATGAGGGTCGAGCGAATCGGCGAGCGGACGCTCGTGACCGAGGAGCTGACGTAGCCGGCGAGCTCGGTATCGGGCTCCGGACCGATCTGGACCCCGGGTCGTACGAGTCGATCGCACGCAGGGTCGAGCGTGCAGGTATCGACGTCGTCTCGGTCTTCCACGACCTCCTCTACCAGCCCGCCATCGGGCCTCTCCTGTTGATGGCGCGCGTCACCGAGCGCATCCGGCTCGGCCCGGCGTCGCTCAACCCGTTCACGCTGCATCCGTACGAGATCGCGGGACAGATCGCGATGCTCGATACGGTCTCGGGTGGCCGCGCCTACCTCGGTCTGGCGAAGGGAGCGTGGCTCGATCGCCTCGCGATCGAGGAGGAGCGTCCGCTCGTGGCGCTCCGCGAGGCTGTCGCGATCATCCGCGCCCTGCTGGCGGGTGACGACGCAGGGATGGACGGCGAGCGCTTCACGCTCACTCCGGGGACGAAGCTCGCGTACCCGACCACGCGCGAGACGGTGCCGCTCATGATCGGTACGTGGGGGCCGAAGACCGCGTGCTGGGCAGGTACGGTCGCAGACGAGGTCAAGCTAGGAGGAAGCGCCAACCCCGAGCTCGTTCCGGTCGTGCGGGAGTGGATCGGGAATCCGGACGTCGGGCTCGTTTTCGGGTGCGTCACCGTCGTCGACGAGGACGGCGACTGGACGCGCGAGCGCGCACGGGCGGTGGTCGGGCCCTATCTCGAGGTCGTGGCGCGGCTCGACCCGACGCTCGAGCTCCAGGTCGGTGAGACGCCGCCGTTCGAGCGGTTCGCGATCGCCGGCACCCCCGAGGAGGTCGCGAACCGGGTCGGCGAGCTGTGGGCTGCCGGCGCCGCGCGCGTCGAACTCGGAACTCCCCAGGGCCGGACGCCGATGACCGGCATCGACCTGATCTGCGACCGCGTGTTGCCGCTCCTCGGGCGCTGAACGAAGTTGGTCGATCTGGTGAACGCCGCGACGTAGCGAGCCCTGGTCCACCTAGGATGGTCGCCGTGCGGAACGCGTCGGTCGCCGTCACGCCTGACGTCGCGGAGCAGCTCGAGCAGCACCGCATCGAGCTGACCGCCTACTGCTACCGCATGCTCGGCTCGATCGACGCCGAGGACGCGGTGCAGGAGACGTTCCTCCGCGCCTGGCGCGCATTCGACCGCTTCGAGGGGAGGGCGGCTTTCCGCTCGTGGCTCTACCGGATCGCGACGAACGTGTGCTTCGACATGCTCGAGGGTCGGAAGCGGCGTGCGCGGCCGATGGACCTCGGGCCGTCGGGCGAGCCAGTCCTGGAGAACCTGCGCACTCCGGACCAGCTCTGGATCGAGCCGATGCCCGACCTCCGAGTGGTGCCGGAAGGAGATCCGGCGCAGGTCACGGAGGCACGCGAGACCATCCGCCTCGCCTTCGTGGCGGCGCTCCAGCACCTTCCGCCGAAGCAGCGCGCAGTGCTGATTCTCTGCGAGGTGCTTCGCTGGAAGGCCTCCGAGGTGGCCGAGCTCCTCGACACGAGCGTCGCTTCGGTGAACAGCGCACTTCAGCGAGCGCGCGCCACGCTCGAGGAGAGGGAGGTGAGCGCGGTGACGGCGTCGCCCTCCATCGACTCGGCTGACGCGGAGCTCCTCGCCCGCTACGTCGAGGCGTTCGAGCGCTACGACATGGATGCGTTGACGGAGCTCATCCACGAGGACGCGACGCAGTCGATGCCTCCGTTCGACCTCTGGCTCGCGGGCCGCGACGACATCCTGGGCTGGTGGTTCGGACCGGGCATCACGTGCCGTGACTCGCGGGTGATACCGGTGACGTCGGCGAACGGTGCGCCGGCGTTCGGCCACTATCGGCCGCGCGTGGACGGAGACGGATACGAGCCGTGGTCGTTGCAGGTTCTCGAGATCGAGAACGGGAAGATCGTCGAGTTCACGTTCTTCCTCGACACGGCGACGGTCTTCCCGCTCTTCGGCTTGCCGCTCGACTACGCCGAGTGGGGTCGGGCCGAGCCAGCCTGAACCCGGTGCCATCGGTCCTCGCTCACGGTCGCGGTCGTCTGCCGCGTCTCCGGAGCCACGAGCTGGCTCGGGTCCCTGAAGCGGACCTCCCACGAGTGCCGGTCAGGGTCGTTGACGCTACGGCCGTCCGTGAACCCGAGATCCATCTCGCGCGCTTCGTTCCGGAACTCATCGGTCGGGTAGCACGTCGTCCAGCCCCATGAACGAGACGAGGTCGCACAACGCCTTCGAGGCCGAGCACAGCCGTACCCGGCAGCCGTGGCGACGCGCGGCGAGCTGCAGCCGCGCCAGCGCGTCCACCGTCACCGCGTCCGGCTCGACGCCGTGGACGTCGCAGAGCACGACGTCCGCGTCGTTCTCCGCGAGCAGGCCGCAGACCCGGTCGCAGAGCCCCGGCAGATCGGCGCGCGAGATCGGGCCGCGGATCGCGAAGGCGACCGACTGCGGCCCCAGGGTGGCCATCTCGGGACTTGAGACCGCGCCGGCCGCAAGAACTCATCGGTTGCTAGCGCTTCTGCGCGTGCGCGGCGAGTCCGGCAACGAGGATGTCCAAGCCGAACTCGAACCGCACGTCGGACCCGCCCGTCGTCAACTCGTCGGCGAGCTCCGTGATGTTCGGGAAGCGGTCCACGGGCAGCGAGGCGAAGTACTCGCGTAGCTGGCCGATGAAGTCTGCAACCGAGCTCTCCTCGCCGGAGGGAGTCGAGATACCGACGCACTCCTCGAACGAGAACGAGTCCACGTAGAGATGGATGAGGTCTCCCGCGAGCGCGACGACGCGGTCCGGCAGACCCCCGGCCCGCAGGACCGAGAGGTGCCATTCGAAATAACGCACCGCGTTCGGCCCGAGCGGGATGCGACCGAACGAGAGCTCGGCGAGGCCAGGGTGATCGGTCATGGCGTCCCGCGCATCCCGCGCGGCCTGCTTGATCTGCTCCTGCCAGCGCGACGGATCCACCTCGGGCAGCGGCAGTTCCCCGATGACCCGGTCGAACATCAGCTGGATCAGCTGCTCCTTGTTCGCGACATGCCAGTAGATGGCCCCGGCACCGCTCCCGAGCTCGTCGGCGAGGCGCCGCATGCTCAGGCCCGAAGCGCCGTCCCGGTCGAGGAGACGCAGGGCGGCATCCACGATGACGTCGCGGCTGAGCGGCGTTCGGTGGCGTGTCGTCCGCGGCGGCTTGAGCCACGGAGGCTCGGGTATGCCCGGCTCCGTCGTCGGCTCGGCGGATTCCCGCTCGGGTCCCGCATCCATTTGACTGAACATCATACAGCTGCTAGAACACCGTTCCAGTACGGTGTTCATCGTCATGAACGGTGTTCGAGTTCGCGAGATCGAACGGAGGGGAACAAACCACACCTGCGATGAGTTACAGAGCTTCATCGGGTCGTAGTGGAGTACCGAAGCCGACAGAGGGGGCACCCCATGACCGAGCACGCCACTGACACCGGAACCGAACGTCTTGCAGCTCACGAGCGACTCTCTACGGGGGCGCTCGCGAGTTGGATGCGCGCATGCGCCTCCCACCCGTGGCGCGTCGTGCTCAGCTGGGTGGGCATCATTGCCGCCCTCATCGTCCTCGTGGGCACGGTGGGGGGCAGCCTGAAGGACGAGTTCGAGATCCCGGGATCGGACACACAGAGGGCCACCGATCTCATCGAGGCGGAGTTCGCGTCCGAGCAGGGCGGAGTCCTGAACCTCGTCTTCGCTGCGCCCGAGGGCGAGCGACTGGACACGCCGGAGCGAAAGGCGGCGATCGAGGCCGCCATCGCCAAGTTGCAGACGCCAGAGTTCGAGGCGATCGGACCAGACGAGCGGGCCGGCCTGGAAAGCGTCGGCGACCCGTTCAGCGACGACACCTTCTCCGACGACGGACGGATCGCCTACGCAGAAGCCCAGTTCGACCGTGTCATCTACGAGGAGGACCGTGCAGAGGTCGTTGCCGTGCAGGATGCGGTCCGAGCGGCCGTCGAGCCGGCGGGCGTGACGGTCGAGTACAACGGCGACGCCGAGTTCCCACCCATCGAGCAGGGAACGCAGGAGCTGCTCGGCTTGCTCGCCGCGCTGATCGTGTTGCTGATCGTCTTCCGCACGCTCGTGGCGACCGCGATCCCGCTTGCGCTCGCGATCGTCGCGCTCATGACGGCATTCCTGCTCCTGTTCATCCTCGCCGGCCTCACCGACATCAACACGATCACTCCGCTCCTCGTGTCGATGATCGGACTCGGGGTCGGCATCGACTACTCGCTGTTCATCGTCACGCGCTTCCGGCAGCTCCTGCACGAAGGGCTGTCGCCTCGTGACGCCGCGGCCGAGGCTGGCGCCTCCGCGGGCCGCGCCGTGCTGTTCGCCGGCCTGACCGTCGCCATCTCGGTCACCGGCCTCGCGTTCTTCGGCCTCGACTTCGTCACGAAGCTCGGTATCGGCTCCGCGCTGGGCGTCCTGACTACGGTGCTCATCGCGAACTCGCTCCTGATCGCGGTGCTGGCGAAGCTCGGACACAAGATCGACCGCCTGAAAGTGCCCTTCCTGCGGCCGATCGACGACTCGGAGGCGGCCCGCGAGAGAACACTGATAGCTCGCTGGGGACGCTTCGTGACTGCCCATGCGAGGCCGATATTCGTGATCCTGCTCGTACTCGGACTCCTGCTGGCCATGTCGTCCGCCCTCGTGCGACTCGGCGCCTCGGATCAGGGGACTCAGCCGACCGATCAGACCGCTCGTCGGGCGTACGACCTCCTCGCCGAGGGCTTCGGGCCAGGCTTCAACGGTCCGATCCCGATCGTGATCGACGTCAACGGCGACGAAGGAGCCGCCCAACGAGTCTACGACGGCGTGCAGGGACTCGACAACGTCGCGTCCGCTGGGGAACCGCAGTTCAACGACGCGAAGACCGTCGCGCTCGTCTTCGTCACGCCGGACTCGGCGCCTCAGGACGAGGCGACGGAAACGCTGGTCCACCGACTGCGGGACGACGTCGTACCTGCTGCGACCGAGGGCGGAGATGCGGTCGTCTACGTGTCGGGCTTGAACGCCGCGTTCATCGACATCGCCGACCGCATCTACGAGCGACTGCCGATCTTCCTGCTCTACATCATCGGCGTCACGTTCATCGTGCTCGCGATGGCGTTCCGCTCGATCGTGATCTCGCTGACCGCCGCGTTCACGACGATCCTGTCCGCTTTCGTCGGCTTCGGCGTGCTCACGCTCGTCATCCAGGAGGGCTACCTGATGAGCCTCACGGGGCTCGATAGGACCGGGCCGATCGAGACGTTCGTCCCGCCGATCGCCTTCGCCATCATGTTCGGGCTCTCGATGGACTACATGGTCTTCCTCATGAGCCGCATTCGCGAGGAGCACGTCCACGGCCTGAACACGCGGGAGGCGGTCGAGCACGGGATCGCGGCCATCGGTCGAGTGGTCGTGGCCGCTGCGCTCATCATGGGCACCGTCTTCGCGGCCTTCATCCTCACCTCGGATCGCATCTCGAAGGAGTTCGGCCTGCTGCTCGCGGTGGCGATCCTGACCGACGCGTTGGTCGTGAAGATGACGCTCGTGCCGTCGTTCCTCACGCTCATGGGCGAGAAGTCGTGGTACATCCCTCGCTGGCTCGACCGACTGCTGCCGAACATCACGATCGAGCCGCGGCACGAAGGTGAGGAGGTAACCGGTCCCGAGCGCGGACGCCCCCCGCGGCCGGAGCCGAGCGAAGCTTGAGGGGCGCGACGGGGTCAGACCCCACGGGTCTGACCCCGTCTGGAGCTCAACCGATGAGTTCTCGACGTGCCGCCGGTCTCACCCACTGAGACCGACCGGAAGGAACAAGCACCGTGACCAACCTCGACTCACGAACCCGCTGGCTCGCCCTCCTCGTACTGTGCATGGGGGACCTGATGATCGTCCTCGACGTGACCATCGTCGGCGTCGCCTTGCCGTCGATCAGGGAGGATCTCGGGTTCTCCGAAGAGTCGCTCGCGTGGGTCGTGAACGCGTACCTCATCACGTTCGGTGGCTTCCTGCTGCTCGGGGGCCGCCTGGGTGACCTCTTCGGGCATCGGCGGCTGTTCCTGCTGGGGATCGCACTCTTCACCCTGGCATCGATGGCGTGCGGCCTTGCGACCTCGCAGGACGTACTCGTGGGCGCGCGCGCCGTGCAGGGCGTCGGTGGCGCCGTCGTGTCGGCCGTCGCGCTGTCGCTGACGATGACCCTCTTCACGGAGCCCGCCGAGCGCGCGAAGGCGATGGGCGTCTTCGGCTTCGTGGCATCCGGTGGCGGATCGATCGGGGTCCTCCTCGGAGGAGTGCTGACGGACGCCCTCAACTGGCACTGGATCTTCCTCGTCAACGTTCCGGTCGGGATCCTCGTGGTCGTCCTCTCGCTGGTGCTGATACCGGCGGCCCGCGTTCCGACGGCGGCGCAGCAGCTCGACATCGCCGGTGCGGTCACGGTGACGAGCGCGCTGATGCTCGCCGTCTACGCGATCGTGAACGGCAACGAGGTCGGATGGGTGACCGCGCGAACCCTGGGCTTGCTCGCTGTCGCCGCACTCCTGCTGGTCGCCTTCCTCGCGATAGAGAGTCGAGTCCGGTCTCCGCTCATGCCGCTCCGACTCTTTCGCTTGCGCAACATCGCGGTCTCGAACGTCGTCGGCGTCCTCTGGGCGGGCGCGATGTTCGCGTGGTTCTTCCTGTCCGCTCTCTACCTCCAGCTCGTCCTCGGGTACAGCCCGATGGAGGTCGGTCTCGCATTCCTGCCGGGAAATCTCATCATGGGCGCCCTGTCGATCGGCCTGTCCGCCAAGCTCGTCATTCGTTTCGGCATCAAGCCCCCGCTCGTGACCGGTCTCGGGCTGGCCGCGGTCGGGCTGCTGCTCCTTGCGCGCGCCCCGGTGGACGGAACCTTCGTCGTCGACGTGCTTCCGAGCATGATCCTGCTCGGCCTCGGTGCCGGAATGGCATTCAATCCGGTTCTCCTGGCGGCGATGAGCGACGTGGAGCCGACCGAAGCAGGACTCGCATCGGGCTTCGTCAACACGTCGTTCATGATGGGCGGTGCGCTCGGTCTGGCCGTGCTCGCGAGCCTGGCAGCGTCTCGGACGGACGCCCTTCTCGCGGACGGAGCAAGCGACCTCGCGGCACTCACGGGGGGCTATCACCTCGCGTTCTTCGTCGGTGCGCTCTTCGCGTTCGCCGCGGCGGCGCTGGGTGGCCTCCTGTTGCGGCAGGGCGCGTACGCCGGCGAGCACGAGGGCGCCGCAGATCCGCATGCCGCGCCCGAGGCGGCCTAGAGTCGCGAACGAGAGGAGTCATGCGAATGGACTGGAAGCTCGAGCTCGTGGCTGTCCCGGTGTCGGACGTCGACCGCGCGAAGGCCTTCTATGTCGAGCAGGCCGGCTTCGTCGCCGACCACGACCACGTCGTCAGCGACGAGATCCGGTTCGTCCAGCTGACGCCGCGTGGCTCGGCGTGCTCGATCGCGATCGGGAAGGGTGTGACCGACGCGCCGCCCGGCTCGGTGCAGGGGATGCAGATGGTCGTCCCGGACATCCGCGCGGCCCACGCCGAGCTCGCGGAGCGTGGTGTCGACGTCAGCGACGTTCAGGAGTTCCCGTGGGGCGCGTTCGTGTTCTTTCGCGACCCCGACGGCAACAAGTGGGCAGTGCAGCAGCTGCCGCCGCGCGAGTAGAGACGCGAGTAGAGAAGGGCGCTGTGGACCTGAAGCTCGAGCTCGTCCTCGTCCCCGTGTCGGACGTCGACCGGGCGAAGGCGTTCTACACGGAGAAGCTGGGGTTCTCGCTCGACGTCGATCACCAGCCGAGCGACGAGTTTCGCGTCGTCCAGATGACGCCGCCGGGCTCGGCCTGCTCGATCACGATCGGTGTCGGGCTCACGGACGCGGCGCCGGGCTCGTACCGAGGTACGCACCTCGTCGTCACCGACATCGAAGCAGTGCGCGAGAAGCTCGTCGCCTGTGGGGTGGAGGTCAGCGACATACGCCACTTCGACCGCGAGGCCGGCGAGTGGAAGCCGGGCCCCGATCCCGGGCGCGGCAGGTACGCGTCCTTCGCCGACTTCGCCGACCCGGATGGCAACACGTGGGTGCTGCAGGAGGTGCCGGAGGATGCGCCGACCTAGTCGGCGAGGAGCGGCATCGAGATCCCGGCATCGCGTCCGACGAGCACGGCCCGCATGATCGCCCTCGATCCGTAGCGGTTCTTCACCTGGTCGAGCGCGGCGTCGAGCGCGTGGGGTCGCCAGTCCTCGGTCAGCGTGAGCTGGAGTGGATCCGTGTCCTCGAGGTTCGTGAGCGAGATTCCGACGAGCGTGATCCCGCGGGCTTCGATGAGCGGCGCAACAGTTGTGAGCAGGGTTCGGGCCGTGTCGAGGATTACCTGTGATTGATCGGTCAGTCGATACATCGTGAGCGAGCGCGTCGCACGCGTGAAGTCGTCGAAGCGAAGGCGCAGAACCACGGTACGACACAGCCTTCGGCCGGTTCGCAGCCTGCGTGTGACGCGGTCGACGATCGCAATGACCGACGAGTCGATCTCCTCGAAGGATTTCGGCGCCCGCCCCATCGCGCGCTGCGACCCGATCGAGCGCCGCCGCCGGCCCGTCTGCACACGTCTCGGGTCGCGGTTGTGCGCGAGCGCATGCAGGTGACGTCCGGACGCCCGGCCGAGGAGATGGACGAGAATCGCCTCGTCGAGCGCGGCGACCTGGCCGACCGTGCGAAGGCCTCTGTCGTGCAGCTTCGCGGCCGTCACGCGGCCGACGCCCCAGAGCCGCTCGACCGGGAGCGGATGGAGGAACGACAGCTCGTCGCCCGGCGGAACAGACAACAGGCCGTTCGGCTTTGCGACTCCGCTCGCCACCTTCGCCAGGAACTTCGTCCGCGCGACCCCGACGGTGAGCCGCAGCCCGACCTCGTCGAGCACCCGCCGCCGCAGTCGGTCGGCGATGTCGACGGGGGCACCCGCGAGTCGCTCGAGCCCCCTGACGTCGAGGAACGCCTCGTCGATGGAGAGCCCCTCGACGAGGGGCGTCGTGTCCTCGAAGACCTCGAAGACCTCCTTGCTCGCCTCCGAGTACGCGGACATCCGCGGAGGGACGACGATGGCGTGCGGGCACAGCCGCCTGGCCTGCCGCCCGCCCATGGCGGTCCGGACTCCGTACGCCTTCGCCTCGTAGCTCGCGGCGAGGACGACCCCGCCGCCGACCAGCACCGGCTTCCCGCGGAGCCTCCTGTCGTCCCGCTGTTCGACCGACGCGAAGAACGCGTCGAGGTCGGCATGGAGGATCGTCGCGACGGTCACTGCGAACATATGTTCGCACAGTCGCTCTCCGCGGCCCTACGGCAACCAGTCTTCCCGGTAGCGCATCTGTTCGCGGGCGCCGTACCGCTCGCGAACCGCGGCGTACGCCTCGTCCGGGACGTTCGTCTCCTTCTCGACACCCGCGCCGTGTCGTTGCGCCGTCTCGTCCACCGTATAGCCGCCCCAGTCCGGGCCGTCCTGGTGCTGGCGAGCGCCAAGCGCAACGACGATGCAAGGACCATCCCCGGCTCCGATGATCGTGTGTTTCGTATCGGGCGGGCAGTGCACGAAATCCCATTGCCTGAGCGGCCGCTCTTCGCCCTCGACGATGAGCAGCGCCTCCCCCGCTACGACGAGGAAGTCCTCTTGATCGGCTTCCCAGTGGTACATCGCCATGGCCTCCCCGGGCATGAACCGCTGGACGTTGATGCCCACTTGCGGGAACTCCTGGTCGCCCTCGAGATCGCAGAACGCTCCTCGGCCCTCGGCGTAGTACCACCGCGCGTCGCGGGCGTTCAGGACGTACCAGCCCTCGCCGCTCGGGACGAGGCCGTGGTCGGCGTTCTCCAGTGGCGCCTCCGGGACCATCACGACAGCGTGCCCCAAACACGGGTGGCGCGCAACGTGTGAGTGGCTGCTGTCGGACTACTCTGGTGCGCAGTGAGCTGGGACGAGAGCTTCGCGCGCCGCTACGACGACTGGTCGGCGTCGATGACTGAGGATGTGCCTTTCTACGTCGCGCTCGCGCGCGAGGCCGATGGGCCGCTCGTCGAGCTCGGGATCGGGAACGGCCGTGTCGGGATCCCGGTTGCGCTCGCGACAGGGCGGCCCGTCTTCGGTATCGATTCGTCCCCGGCGATGCTCCAGCAGGCGCGTGACAGAGCGGCGGCGGCAGGCGTGGAGCTCGATCTGCGCGAGGGCGACATGCGCGATCTTGCGCTCGACGAGCCTGCAGCCTTGATCTATTGCCCGTTCCGCGCTCTCCTGCACCTGCCGACCTGGGAAGTCCGGCGACGCACCTTCGAGCGTGTCGCCGCGTCCCTCCGATCGTGTGGACGGTTCGCGTGGAATGCCTTTGCGTTCGATCACCAGATCGCGGCGCGCCTGGACGGACGGCATCAGGACGAGCCTGTTCCGCACACGATCCGGTATGCCGTCGGCGACAACAGGATCGACATCGAGCTGGACGACGGCGGGACGAGCTCGGTCTGGTGGGCGACGAAGAACGAGTGGCTCGGGCTCGTCGACGTCGCGGGGCTCGAGGTCGAGGCGCTCTACGGTGGCTTCGACAGAGAGCCGGTGGGCGACGAGAGTCGGGAGTACGTGTTCGTCGCGACTCGCCCATGAGCCGCGGACGCACGCGACGGTTGACCGACGTACCCTCTCGTGCTATATAGCTATTTATCTATGGAGATAGGTAATTGGCGACGACGTGATTGAGTTTCGACTCAACGAGCGGTCCGGCGTCCCGACGTACCTGCAGCTCGTGCAGCAGGTGCGGCAGGCTGTGAGACTCGGGGTCCTGCAGCCCGGCGATCAGCTTCCGACGGTGAAGGAGGTGGTCGGCAGCCTCGCGATCAACCCCAACACCGTGCTGAAGGCGTACCGCGAGCTCGATCACGAAGGGCTCGTCGAAGGACGGCGCGGACAGGGGACGTTCGTCTCCCGCAGGCTGGAGCCGACCCCGCCGCGCGAGTACCTGTCCTTGCAGGCGGCGCTCCTCCGGTGGATCGCGCAGGCGCGTGAGGCGGGCCTGGACGAGGACGACATCGCAGCCCTCGTCGCCGCGACCGTCCCGGCGGCGTTCGTCGGGGAGGAGGCGGCGTGAACCCACGGCCGGTCGTCGAGACGGATGCGCTCGGCAAGCGCTACGGCTCGCTGTGGGCTCTTCGAGACTGCTCGCTTGCGATCCCGGCCCGATCGGTCGTCGCGCTCGTCGGGCCGAACGGAGCCGGAAAGACGACGCTCCTGCATCTCCTCGTCGGACTCAGCCAGCCGACGGTCGGCGAGGCGCGCGTGCTGGGCTGCTCGCCACGTCAGCAGCCTAGCCTCGTACTTCCACGCGTCGGGTTCGTCGCGCAGGATCATCCGCTGTACCGCGGGTTCACACTCGCCGAGATGCTCAAGCTCGGCCGCAAGCTCAACCCCCGCTGGGACGACGACCTGGCGGCGAGAAGAACGGCCGGGCTCGGCATCCCGCTCGGGAAGAAAGTGGGAACACTCTCGGGGGGCCAGCAGGCGCAGGTCGCGCTCACGCTCGCGCTGGCGAAGCGGCCCGACCTGCTCGTGCTCGACGAGCCCGTCGCCTCGCTCGATCCTCTCGCCCGCCGCGAGTTCCTGCAGGCGCTGATGGAAGCCGTCGCCGACGAGGGGCTCACGGTAATCCTCTCGTCGCACATCGTCGCGGAGCTCGAGCGCGTGTGTGATCACCTCGTGATCCTGGCTGCGGGAGGCGTGCAGCTCGCCGGCCCGATCGACGAGCTGCTGCGTTCGCACCGGATCCTGACCGGGTCGCGGAAGGACGCGGCCGCCGTTGCTCGCACTCACGCAGTGATCCGGGAGAGCCACACCGCGCGGCAGACGACATTGTTCGTTCGCGGGAACGGCGCCGTCGCGCACCCGTCGTGGCACGTCGACGAGGTGGGTCTCGAGGAGATCGTGCTCGCCTATCTGGGTCAGCAATCGGCTCGACCTGCGACCGAAACCGCGCTGGGGCTCGCGTCGTGATCTGGGTCATCTGGCGCCAGCAGCGCACCGAGACGCTGATCGCGACCCTTCTGCTCGTCCTCGTCGCCGCGTTGCTCGTGCCGACCGGCCTGCACATGGCCTCGGTGTACGACAGCGACGGGATCGCCGCCTGCGTCGCCGACCCGTCTGACACATGCCGCCAGACGCTCGACTCGTTCGCGAGTCGTTGGAACACGCTCCTGAGCTTCGTCGGCTGGCTCAACCTGGTGCCCGTCCTGCTCGGTGCGTTGCTCGCCGCGCCGCTCGTCCTCGAGTTCGAGCGGGGCACGTTCAGGCTCGCGTGGACGCAGAGCGTGAGCCGCGACCGCTGGCTTGCCATGCGGATCGCGCTCGTCGTCGCCGCTTCTCTCGCGACGGGGCTGTTCTTCACATTGCTGATGACCTGGTGGCGCGACCCGCTGGACGACGTCAGTGGCCCGTTCTCCGACGCATTCGACCTCGAGGGGATCGTCCCGCTGTCATACACGCTCTTCGCCGCGGCGCTGGTCATGGCACTCGGGGTCGCTCTGCGACGCGCGGCTGCTGCCATCGGCCTCGCGTTCGTGCTGTTCCTCGCGCTCCGGATCGGGATCGGCAACTGGGCGCGACCGAACTACCAGGGACCGATCGACGCGATGTGGACAGAGGGCGCGAGCCCTGATCTTCGCGGCGCGTGGATCTTCCGCCAGGGCGGCGAGTTCCGCGTCGCCGACGGTCAGGCGCCCGATCCATCGGTCGTGCAAGGGTGCCTCACCGGTCCCGAGATCAAGAGCTTCGACCGGGAGTGCCTCGCCGATCACGGCATCCAGGTCGTCGCTCACGCGACCTACCACCCGTACAGTCGTTTCTGGCTCTTCCAGGCGATCGAAGCCGGGATCTTCGTCACGATGGCGCTCGCCCTGCTCGCCTTCTCGGTCTGGTGGATCCGCAGGCGGATCAGCTAGAGGCTCTCGGGCGGCCTGGAAGCGATCGAACCGATCGCCAGCCGTTTCGGATCCGGGCGCCGGAGCTTCCTGGACGGAGCCTCGATCGTCCCGCCACGGAAGTCTTTCAGCAGCGCGGGCCCGCGGCGCTGTCAAGAGGATGCCGTCAGGGTCTGCTCGTTCTGGTACCGGATCTGCTTGGGGGAGCTGTTGACCTGGGTCAGCCGCGCGATAGATGCCGTTTGGCGCGGTTCAGGAAGGGGACGCGCCCCCGACCCCTGAAGTTGAACCCTTCGGCGAGCGCGGCATACGAACGTCGGCTCCCCGCTTCGCTTGGAGTACATCGAGCGCTGCGAAGCACGCGCTCCGGACGTCGTCGTAACGCACGCATTAGACCTTCCGTGCAGGAGACTTCGAACGTCAACGCCGGACCACGCAACGCTCGGACCTGAGCCCGTGTGCAGAGCGCGCCTGGCTCGGTCACCCTCCCGCCAGACGTTTCTCGCGATGCGGCTGCGGGTATGTCATGAGAGCCCACGAGAACGGAGGCAGAAATGCTCGGGATGGCAAGACGAAGTCGGACGGAGGAAGTGAGGAATGCTCTAGCGGACGCGATCTCCTACACGGACGAGCTCATTCGCGACGAGCGGTTGCGCGCACACGTCCGGGCTGCAGTCGGGCACGGAGTGCAGGCGACCGGCCGAGTTCGCGAGGACTTCGAAGCCGGGAACGTCGCGTCCCGCTTGGCGGCGGACAAGAAGCTACGCAAGAACGTCCGCGCGTTGCTCGACGACCTCGACAGTGCCGGTGATCGGCTTCGTCGAAAGCGCAGTCACCGAGCCCGGAACGCAGTGTTGATCGTGGCGGGCACCGGCGCGGCTATCACCGTGATCCCGCATGTCCGCCGCTGGATTTCAGCGTCCAACAACGGTGCGATCGACGCTGTGGCGCGCGCCACGTAGCAACGGTTCGGCACGACGCCGACGACGGAAACCGACGTCGGCTCAGCTGCAGCCGGTGTTCGTGCCGCAGTCGCGGCACGTGTAGCACGAGCCGGTCCTCACCATGCGCCCGCCGCAGCGAGCGCACTCGACGGCATCCTCCCACTGGTTGAAGAGCGCCGTCTGGCCGGGCGGGGCCGGTTCGAGAGCCGTCACTGCGGCAGCGTTCTCGCCCGCATCCGAGTACGCCGCCGCGAGGCGCGCCTTCACCTCGGCGGTCAGGATCCCCGCCTCCTCCTGCTGGTCGGTGGAGAGGAACTTCTTCCCCATCCAGCGGAAGATGTAGTCGACGATGGACTTCGCGACGCGGATGTCGGAGTCGTTCGTCATGCCCGAGGGCTCGAAGCGCATGTGGCTGAACTTCGAGACGTACACCTCGAGAGGCACGCCGTACTGCAGGCCGAGCGAGACGGAGATCATGAACGAGTTCATGAGTCCGGCGAGGGTCGTGCCCTCCTTCGCGATGTCGACGAAGATGTCGCCGGGCGTCCCATCCTCGAAGAGGCCGACGTGGATGTACCCCTCGTACTCTCCGACCTTGAACTTGCGACCGACCTCGACCCGGTCGTCGGGCAGGCGCCGCCGCTGCGGGTGCCCTGGGATGACGGCCGAGACGGGAGCGAGCGTCGTCGCGCCCGCGTCCCCCTTCTTCGAGAGCGGCTGCGCGACCTTGCAGTTGTCGCGGTAGATCGCGATCGCCTTCACGCCGAGCTGCCACGACTCGATGAAGAGCTGGGAGATCTCGTCGACGGTCGTCTCCTCGGGGAGATTGACCGTCTTCGACAGGGCACCGCTGATGAACGGCTGGACGGCGCCCATCATCTTCACGTGACCCATGTATTGGATCGCGCGATCGCCGATCGCGCAGTCGAAGACCGGGTAGTGCTCGGTCTTGACGCTCGGCGCGCCGACGACCGTGTTCCGCTCGTCGACGAACGCCACGATCTCCTCGACTTCGCTCGGCGCGTAGCCGAGCTTCTCGAGCGCCATCGGAACGGTCTTGTTGACGATCGTGATCTCGCCGCCGCCGACGAGTTTCTTCGACTTGACGAGCGAGAAGTCCGGCTCGACCCCCGTCGTGTCGCAATCCATCATGAAGCTGATCGTTCCCGTCGGCGCCAAGACGGTCGCCTGGGAGTTCCGCCAGCCTGCGACCTCGCCCAGCTCGAGCGCGTCGTCCCAGGCGCGTCGGGCCGCAACGAGCAAGTCGTCCGGCACCGAGCTCGAGTGATCGATGTTGCCGACGGCCGCGCGGTGCTTTGCGATGACGCCGGTCATCGCGGCCGCGTTCGGCTGGTAGCCCGCGAACGGCCCCATCCGCTTGGCGACCTCGGCGGACTTGCGATACGCGCGCCCTGTCATGAGCGCCGTGATCGCGGCTGCGTACGCGCGACCCTCGTCCGAGTCGTACGGGAGGCCGCGCGCCATGAGGAGGGCGCCGAGGTTTGCGTAGCCGAGCCCGAGCTGACGGTACGCCTTCGCGTTCCGCTCGATCTCGGGCGTGGGGTACGACGAGTAGCCGACGGCGATCTCCTGCGCGAGGAAGACGACGCCGACCGCTTGCTCGAACGACTCGATGTCGAACTCTCCGTCGTCCCTGCGGAACTTCATGAGGTTCAGCGAGGCGAGGTTGCACGCCGAGTCGTCGATCGACATGTACTCGGAGCACGGGTTCGACGCATTGATCCGGCTCGTGTTCGGGAGTGTGTGCCACGAGTTGATCGTCGTGTCGTACTGGAGGCCCGGATCGGCGCACTCCCACGCTGCCTCCGCCATTTGCCGGAGCAGGTCGCGCGCGTCCGTCGTCTCGACGACCGAGCCGTCCGTCCGCGCGGTGAGGTTCCACTCCTTGCCCTCGATCACCGCCTCCATGAACTGATCCGTCACGCGGACGGAGTTGTTCGCGTTCTGGTACTGGATCGATGCCCAGTCGGGCGAGTCGAGCGACATGTCGTAGCCGGCGGCCTCGAGGACGCGCGCCTTGCGCTCCTCCTTCGCCTTGCACCAGATGAACTCGTCGATGTCCGGGTGGTCGACGTCGAGCACGACCATCTTCGCGGCACGCCGCGTCTTGCCGCCCGACTTGATCGTGCCGGCCGACGCGTCCGCCCCGCGCATGAAGGAGACGGGGCCGGACGCGTACCCGCCCTTCGAGAGCTGCTCCTTCGAAGAGCGAAGGCGCGAGAGGTTGACGCCGGAGCCGGATCCCCCGCGGAAGATGATTCCCTCGCGGCGGATCCAGTCGAGGATCGACTCCATCGAGTCGTCGATCGAGAGGATGAAGCACGCCGAGCACTGGGGCTTGGCCTCGAAGCCGACGTTGAACCACACCGGGGAGTTGAAGGACGCGTACTGGTTGACGAGGATCGCCTTCAGCTCGGCCTCGAACGTCTCGGCCTCCTCGTCCGTCGCGAAGTAGCCGCCCTCGCGGCCCCAGCCGCCGATGGTCGAGACGACGCGGCCGATCATCTGCTTCACCGAGCGCTCTCGCTCGGGCGAGGCCATCCGGCCGCGGAAGTACTTCTGGGAGACGATGTTCGTCGCGGTCTGCGACCAGAACTTCGGGAACTCGACGTCCTTTTGCTCGAACGCGGGGCCGTCCTTGCCCGGGATGTGCGCGTGGCGGAGCTCCCACTCGATCTCGTCGAAGGGGTCGCGGCCCGGGATCGTGAAGAAGCGGCGCGGGGCGACGCTCGCCTCCGCATCGACGATCGTGTTCACGACCTCGCCCTCGGCCGTCTCTCCCCTGACCTGCGCCTGCTGCGCGGTTGCCATCGTTCCCTCCCGAGCCGAGTTCGACATCACGTCCTCCCGCTCGGGTGAGCGATGTTCGTCATGCGAGCGGAATCGGGATGGTAGGCCGCGAGTCGGACGGTGCAATCAAGAGAAGAAATCCCTGCAAAAAGGCTAGAACGCATAGGAGCGGACATTCTACCGCGGCGGCCGCGCCCTCCTGCGCCGGGCGATGCCTAGACGAGCGTGTCGTCGTCGCCGAGATCGTCGGCGTGCACGGCCTGTCGGCGGCGCGAGAGGTATCCGAGACCACCCGCTGCGAGCAATGCGAGCGACATCCCACCGAGCACCACCAGCGGGATCGGCACCGAAGAGGGCCCGGTCGTATCGACCTCGGGCGCTACTTGGCCCGGGTCGTCGTTCGGGGGGTCACCTCCGCCCGAGCTGTTGCCTCCACCGCCGTTGTTGCCTCCGCTGTTGCCGCCGCTGTTGCCTCCCGAGCCGTTCTTGCAGTCGTTGGCAGATCCGTCGGGGCTCGGGTCGCACCCACCCTGTGCGAGATCACCACGCAGCGCGCTCTGAAGGGCTCGCGAGATGACCTCCTCGGCGTCGGCGTAATCGGCGATGTCGGGTGGGATCGCGTCGATTCCCTCCTCGTAGCAGTGCAGCGGGTAGAGGCGGTCGATGCGTCCGTTGTCGAACCAGTCCGCGAGCACCTTCTTCCCGCACGGGGTCGCCGCCGAGGCCGCGTCGGGCACGGAGAAGGCCGCGACCGCACTCGCGAGCAGAGCGCCGATCGCGATGAACACGCTCAGGGTGTGACGTGTATTCGACGACGGAAGGTTCACTGGGCGAGCCGGGAGCGCAAAGTCGACCAAGTCTCCCGGCGTGAGTTGATCCGGTGGTGTGGGGAGAGTAAACGATTTGTTAGACGGACTGGCCGGCGGACCTCCCCGCCGAACGAGGCACGTGCGGTGTCGCTGGTAGCGTGGCCGGGCATGGATGGGGCCTCGGAGCCGTCCATTCGGACGCTTGGAGCAGGCGCTCTCGTGCTCACCGGCCTCGTCGGAGCGGCGCTCGTCGGAGCTCTGTTCGCCGGAGACGGGTCGGATACGGGCGGGATCCTGCCCGTCGGTGGAGCCGCCGTCGTTCTGCTCGCCGGCGCCTTCCTCGCCGTGGGCGTCGGACGGCTCTCCTCTCCTCGACTGGGGCGTTCGGGCGGCGTGCTCGTGGGCACGGCGGTCGCCGTCGCCCTATGGACGGGCGTGACGATGGCCTGGTCCATCCTCCCGGACCGGAGCTGGGACTCGTCCAACAAGACGATCGCATACGTCGCGTTCCTCGGGCTGGGATTGGTCCTCGCAGCCGCAGGAGGCCGTGCTGCCGCGCGCCTCGCCGCATCGCTGCTCGCGCTCGTCATCGGCGCAGCGCTGGTGTGGGCGCTGCTCACGAAGGCGGTGCCCGGCCTCGATCCGGAGGGCGACCGCGTCGCCCGGCTTCGCGAGCCCGTGGGGTACTGGAACGCGCTCGCGCTCCTCGCCGACATGGCGCTCGCACTCGGTCTCTGGCTCGGAACGAGTCCGGGACACCGGCGCCGGACGCGTATCGCGGGTGGGCTCCTCGTGTACGTCGCGGCGCTCGCGCTCATGCTCACCCTCTCTCGTGCCGGCGTCGTCGTGGCGGCCGTGGTGCTCGTGCTGTGGCTTGCGCTGTCGCTCGAGCGTGTCGAGTCCGGCCTCCTCCTCGTGGCGTCTGCGGCGCCGGCCCTTCTCATCGGTGCCTGGGCGTTCACGCGGCCCGCGCTGACGGAAGACATCGCCACCCGCGAGGACCGCGTGGCCGACGGCACGATCCTCGGCGTCCTCGTCCTCGTCGGAGCAGCCGTGGTGGCGATCCTCATCGCGCTCGGCGCGCGGCGATCGCTCGCGGCGGAAACCCGCGCGCGAGCCGGCCGCCGGCTTGCGGTGGTCGCCTCGCTCTGTGCCGTCCTCGCCGTCGCAGGGCTCGTCTTCGCGACGACCGGGGTGGTGTCCAACGATCGTGACTGCGCAGAGGTCAGCAACGATCCGAGCCGCTTCGGCACGTTGGGAAGCGCACGACTCTGCTGGTGGGAAGAGGCATGGAACGTCTTCGTCGGGAACTCCCCCGAGGGTGCAGGGGCAGGGACGTTCGAGATCGCGCGCAAGCGCTACCGCTCGGATGCTCGCAGCGTCGTCGAGCCGCACAGCGTTCCCCTGCAGCACCTCGCCGATGGAGGGATCGTCGGACTGGTCCTCTTCGTCACTCTCGTCGCAGCCGCCGCCGCCGTCTGCATCGGCGCCCTTCGTCGACTTCACACCCCCGAGCGTGGCGCCGCCGTCGCGCTCGTTGCCCTGCCGATCGCATACCTCGGTCATGCGCTCGTCGACTACAACTGGAACTTCCTCGCCGTCACGGCGCCGACGATGGTCGCGCTCGGCGCACTCGCTGGAGCCGGTCGGGCGCCGGGCTCGTCCCGACGTCGCCCGTTGCTCGTCGTCGTAGCGGTCATCGTCGCCGCGACGGTCGTCGTCTCCTTCTCGTTCCCGCGTCTGGCCGAGTGGATGGAGCGTGACTCCACACGTGCCGTCGTCTCGAACGACCTCGATCTCGCGCGGGACCGAGCGCTGTGGGCTCGCTTCTTCAACCCGCTCGCGGTGGAGCCCTTGTTCGCGCTGGCGCGAGTGGACGAGGCGCGCGGCTGGCCGGTTACCGCCGAGCGACGCTACATCCAGGCGGTGGAGCTCCAACCCCGGAATCCGGAGACCTGGTACACCGCCGGGATCTTCGAGTTCGAGGTTCGCGAGAACCTCTGCGCCACGTACCGGTACCTCAACAACGCGTACACGCTCGATCCGGCCGGGAGTCAGTGGGTGGCGGGCGGACCGCTCGATGTCGCGCGTGACGCGGTCAATGCCGGAGGCTGCGCGCCCGGTTCGTAGGGGCGGTCTCGAGCGACCGGGACCGTCGGACTACGAGCCGAGGACGAAGACGAGCTGAGCTCGCCCGAGGTCGCGTGGGCGAATGCCGTCGAGGGGGCCGGCGCGCTCTACTCGGAGATCCCGCGCGAGCCGCAGCCCCTCGCCCGAGAAGCCGGACTTGTACATGACGAGGCTCCGCGGGACCTGGCGCGGTGCGTTCCCTACCGTGCCGATTCGGTAGCCGCGTGTGTGGACGCGCGTCGCCGCGGCTGCCGCCGCTCCGGTACGGCCGTTTCCGTTGAGCACCATCACCGTCGTGCGCGAGCGCGGCAGCTTCGCCGTCGGTGTCGGTGGCGGTTTGGAGGTCGTCCGCGTCGTCTTCGGCGCGGGAGCGAGTGCGCGCTCCTGCGCGGCGAGCTGCAGTCGGTCGGACGCCGCTCCCATGAGTGCGCTTCCGCAGATGACGAGCAGGATGAGCAATTCGACGACAGCGATCGTCGCGGCGATGTAGGCCGCCGTTCGCCACGGGCGGATGAGCGCGTCGGAGACGGGCAGCGGATGATCCACGGGCGCTCGTTTCGCCCGCGCCTCGGTTAGTCCTTCCGCCCCCGAATCCAGTCCCAGGTCGCCTGCAGACCATCCTCCAGCTCGACCATCGCGCGGAAGCCGAGCTCGCGCGCCGCCAGCTCGGGATCGAGAACGCTGCGGAAGAGCTCGCCGAGTCGCGGAGGTGCGTGTTGCGCGCGGGCGTCGGACCCCGCCACGCTCGCGCAGAGCGCGTACAACTCGACGACGGACGTCGCACGGCCCGTTCCGACGTTGAACACGCCCCCCTCCTGCCCGAGAGCCGCCGTCGTGGCGCGCGCGACGTCCCCGACGTAGACGTAGTCCCTCGCTTGCAGCCCGTCGCCGAAGACGTACGCCTGCTCCCCGCGGGCGAGGGCGCCGAGGAAGATCGCGACCACACCCGCCTCGCCGTGAGGATCCTGCCGTGGCCCGTAGACGTTGCCGTACCGGAGCGCGACGTGAGTCGTCCCGTAGAGACGGTTGTAGCAGCGGATGTACTCCTCGGCCGCGAGCTTCGCGGTGCCGTACGGCGACAGAGGCTCGCGCGGCGCCGTCTCGACCGCGGGCACCTCGCACTCGCCGTAGATCGCCCCGCCCGTCGAGCTGAAGACGACCTGCGCGTCGTGGCGGCGTGCCGCCTCGATAACGCGGATCGTGCCGACGACGTTCACCTCGGCGTCGTCGACGGGACGGTCGACGGAGACGCGCACGTCGGCCTGGGCAGCCAGGTGGAAGACGGCTTCGGGTCGGACCTCGTCGAAGAGGTCGTCGAGCGGCTCGCGGATGTCGCGTACGTGCAGCTCGGCACCTTCGGGCACGTTCTCGCGCTTCCCGGTGACGAGCGAGTCGACGACGGCGACGTCGTCGCCTCGCGCCAGGAGCGCATCGACGACGTGCGAGCCGATGAAGCCCGCGCCTCCGGTCACCACCGCCCGCACGGCCGCATCCTACGGACCGCCGTAGGATGGATCCAGATGTTCGTGACCTTCGAAGGGCTGGACGGATCGGGCAAGTCGACTCAGACCGAGCTTCTCGTAGAGCGGCTCGAGGCCGACGGCGAGGATGTCCTCTCCACTCGTGAGCCCGGCGGGACGGAACTCGGCGAGAGGATTCGCGACCTCGTGCTGCACGGGGGTCACGTCGCTGCCTGGGCCGAGGCGCTCATGTATGCGGCTGCGCGCGCACAGCACGTGGAGGAGGTGATCAGGCCCGCGCTCGAGCGTGGTGCGACTGTCGTCTGCGACCGCTACGTCGACTCGTCGGTCGCGTACCAGGGAGTCGCGCGCGGGCTCGGCCTCGAAAGGGTGCTCGATCTCAACCTCGCGGCCGTGGGCGGTCTTCTCCCCGATCGCACGTTCCTGCTCGCTCTCGACCTGTCAGAGCTTCCGGGCCGCTTGCGCCGTGAGCACGATCGACTCGAGCGCGAGTCGGAAGAATTCCACGCGCGCGCGGCGGCAGGCTACCGCGAGCTCGCAGCCCGCTTCCCGGAGCGGATCGTCGTCCTCGACGGCACGCTTCCCGCTGCGACGATCGCGGAGGAGGTGTATGGAGCGCTTCGCGTCCGTACCTGAGCAGCCGGAAGCCAAGCGTCTGCTCGAGTCGGCACTCGGGGAGGGCGGAGCGCAGGCCTTTCTCCTTCACGGCCCCAGGGGAGTGGGCAAGCGGACCGCGGCATTCGCGTTCGCGGCCGCGCTCCTCGGCGACGAGCGGCGCGTGGAGACCCGGGCGCATCCGGATCTCTACGTGCTCGAACCGCTCGGCGAGATGATTCGCATCGACGACGTGCGCGCGCTGCGCCACGACCTGCACATGCGACCGTTCGAGGGCGATCGCCGGGTGTACCTCATGCTCGACGCGCAGCGCATGAACGAGGATGCGGCCGACGCGTTGCTCAAGGATCTCGAGGAGCCACCCGACTACGCGGTGATCGTCCTCGTCGCGAGCGAGCTCGGGCCGCTGCCCGAGACGATCCTCTCGCGCTGCCAGCTCGTTCCCTTCCGCCGGCTCTCTGAGCACGCGGTCCGGGACTGGATCTCCTCCCGGGCGCCCGAGCGGGGCGAATCGGAGGTCCGGGCCCTCGCGCGAGCGGCCGGCGGGCGGCTCGACCGCGCGCGCCGATTGCTCGATCCGGAGGTGGCGTCGCGCCGCGAGGCGCTGATCGCCGCCGCGCGGTCCGTCTACGTCGATCCCGATGTGGACGCATCCGGCGCGGCGCATGCGTTGCTCGCGGCTGCGGACGCCCGTGGTGCGGAGGCGAAGGAGAGCGAGCAGGCCGCGGTCGAGGGTCTCGATCTCCCAGCGCGTGAGGCCGATCAGCGCGTCAGGCGCGCGCAGTTCGGCGCCGAGCGCGAGGAGCTCCTCGCGGGACTCGAGGGCCTCGAATCGTGGTACCGAGACATCGTGATCGTCGCCGCCGGAGCCGAGGCGGCGGTGGTATACGCAGATCGGTTGGAGGAGCTGCGGGAGGATGCTGCGCGTGACCTCGCAGACGGTGCCGTGGCAGCCGCCGAAGCCGTTCGGGACACCTGGCGTGCGCTCGAGGAGTTCAACCTCAACGCGGCGCTCGCGCTCGAGGCGCTCTTCATCCGCCTCCGCCGCGCATTCGCCGGTGCTGCTCGATCGATTCCGGCGTGACCGCGGCTACACTCAGTCGGCTTCGCCGACGTAGCTCAGCTGGTAGAGCACTTCACTCGTAATGAAGGGGTCCCCGGTTCGAGTCCGGGCGTCGGCTCCAGTCATAGAGCCAAATCCGGGCCCCTGCTCGGCGACCGTGCCCGCGTCGAGCGTACTGGCGCGTCCGCACTGAGAACGTACCGAGAACGAAGGCGGCGATCCTCCCGGACGGGTGCGAGCCTCGTTCTCTCGCAAGTTGGGCAGGGGCGAGGTTCGCGTCGTGGGCCGACGACTCGGGCCGATTGCAGCTCGGCGCGCACCCCGTACTCCTGAAGGCGAACCGCTGGGTAGAGACGCACCGGCACCGGGGCACGTACACGATCCGGCCGGGGGAGAGGATGCGGATGCTGTGGCCGAGCTGAAGCTCGTTCAGCCGACCTCTTCGATCATCTCGACCAGCTCGTCGACGGCATAGCCCTGTCCGCGAGCGAACTCGACCAGCTCTCGGACCTTCTGCATGACCGCTCCGCGCTCGGGCGTCCCTGCCACGGTCGCGCCGCGACCTCGCCGAAGCTCGATGAGGCCCTCGTCCTGCAACAGCCGCAAGGAGCGAAGGACGGTGTTCGTATTCACCCCGAGAACGGTCGCGAGGTCTCTCGCCGGGGGGATGCGCTCACCGGGCTTTGCCTCTCCATCTGCAATCGCACGCCGGATCTCGGCGGCGACCTGCAGGTAGAGGTCGGTGCGATCCGTCTTGTTCACCTTGACACGAATCATTGCACTAGTAATACTAGCTCAATGGATCAGACGGGACAACACACCGTCGACTCCGCTCGCAACCGAGACCTTGGCGATCTCCTCAGGGCGCTCTTTGATGAAGCTTGGCGAGCAAGGCGTCGGAGGCGTCTCCGCTATTCGGGAGTTGCATTCTCCATCGCTGTCGTCGGCGCAGTCGTGTTCTCGTGGATGCAAGGCCCGACGAGTACGAGCGGCTCCCCGCTCGCGCTCGGCGGTTCCAGTGCCCCCGTCGTCCGCGTCGCCACAAGCCAGCACTTCGAGTACATCTCGTTCCCCTCTAAGGGGAAGCTGGGCAGGTTCACGGTCGTGCTGCTGTTCGGATCCTCCGGCACCCGGACCTGGAGGTTTGCGAGTTCCCCCCCCGACGCACTCCCAGCGTCGGGCCAGTACGCACAGCTCACCGGGGGCGGCGGCCGTTTCCCGGCGGGTGGGCACCAGGCTGCTTGGTACGCGCGCCTGTTCGGGGTCGTTTCCCGTCCAGGGGCAGCGAAGCAGCGGGTGCTGATCAAGCTCAAGGGTCGCGCGAAAGGTGTGTTCGTGCTCACGCCGCTGGAACCCGGGGTGCTCAAGAGAGATTCGGGGACGCAGCGCTCCTTTGAGACGGGATAGCGCCCGCACCGGGAGGCGACAGCAACGGATCCAGTTCGGCCCGCCCGCTCCGAGATCCCCCTCTTCGATTCTGAGCTTCGCCGCCACCTCCGGCTCGTCCCCGCGCACCTCCTCGATGAACCGCTCGGCGTCCTCGCGGCGGATGAACGCGTCGCGCGCGTCTGGTTCCCGACGAGGAGTGGCACCGAGACGAAGAGGTCGGTGAACCGCTCTACCGTGAGCATCTTGCCGAGCGCCTCGCCGCGGTTCCGCGCGAACCCGATCGCGCGAGCCTTCTCCCAGTTGTCTCGCTCTGCGTCCTCCTCAGGGTCGAACCGTGACTCGACCTTGGCAGCAACGCACCAGTGGAGCGTCTCGAAGAGCGACTGGGACGAATGTCTCCATCGGATCGACGTTGCCCTTCGAGATCGCCTCGTTCAGTCGGCGGACTGCCCGCAAGAACCCTCGATCATCCACTCTGGCGACGCCGTATCGATGATCGGCTGATCCTGCTCCTGGCTCACGCCGAGAGTGTAGGGCCGTTCTCAGTTCGTTCTCAGTCGAGGCGGCGGCAGGTGGCGACGGAGCTGCCTTCACGTGAGGGCGATCTAGCTCAACCGAGCCGAATCGGGCAGACACGGCGACACCCGGCGACCCCCTGGCCGCACTCGTCATGAAGGGGTCCCCGGTTCGAGTCCGGGCGTCGGCTTGACTCCAGCAAACGGTTTGCGCAAGAAAACAGGCTGCCCCCTTGCGGGGCCTCGATGTGTGTTTGGGTCAGATCTCAGGCTCAGGACGCCGTGGCGGGTGCGTACTGCGGGCGCCCGGCTGGCCGGTAGACCTGGATCGTCACGCCCTTCGAGTCGGCTCGCGAGTCGAGCAGGTCGAGCGCAATGTCCGGGCCGGCGTCGGGGAACAGCCGCGTACCCTGGCCGAGGACCACGGGGACGATGAGCAGGGTGATCTCGTCGACGAGGTCGTGTTCGAGCAGCCATCGGATGAGCGCACCGCTGCCGTGCACCTGCAGCTCACCCCCCGGCTTGGCTTTCAGCTCGCCGATCGCCGCCGCGACGTCACCGGAGAGGACGGTCGTGTCCGCCCAGCGCGGGTCGGTGAGCGTGGTCGATGCCACGTACTTGGGCCTCGTGTTCAAGGCATCTGCGATCGGGTGGCTGCTCGGATCTTCCGCCGCGGCGCGAGCCCGTTCCTCTGCGCCCCAATAGCCGGCGAAGAGCTCGTACGTCCGCCGGCCGAACAGGAACGCGTCGGCGCGCTGGTAGGTCTGGGTAATGAACGTCATGGTCTCGCCGTCGGCCACCCCCATGGCCCATCCGCCGCGCTCGAATCCGCTCCTGCGGTCCTCGTCCGACGCCCCGCCGTTTCCCTGCATCACTCCGTCGACGGTGACTTGAGTCATGGTCGTCAGTTTCATGGGGTTCGTCCTTTCTCTCGCGCGGGTCGTTTTCTCGCCATGACCGCAACGAGGCGTGATTCTCATCGGTCGAGCGTGGCTCCGTGCTGCGAGTTCACTCCGCCTCCTTCCCGAACACGGGCCGCACGTCGGCGATGTCGTACTCCTGGACGGACACCGCGAGCATCGCCGAGCGCTGTTCCCGATCAGGGTCGCACGCGTCCCGGGCTAGGGCGCCGCGCCAGAGGTAACGGTTCCCCGTAGATCGCAGCGAGACGCGTGCCAGAGTCGTTGACGCGCTGCTTTTTCCACTCCCCGACGTAGAGTCGAGCGTCGTTGAGACCTTCGAGTGACCGGCGAAGCGGAAGACACGGCGCTACGCGACAGGCCCGTCAAGGCTCAAGGATTTCTCGTCACCGACATCCGGGGCCCTCGGTTGCGAGTGCACACCCGCCGCGCTTTCACCGGTGTGGCGGTCGAATCCGAGCATCACTCACACGGGGGCTCGCGCCACTGCGTCCGGCTCCGTGCAATCGGGTTTGCTGAGGCTCGTTTCCGACACTACTGAGTCCCCGTATTGATCGCGGATGATCGTGGTGAGGCAAGCGGCGGCCTGACGCGTCTCCCGACCTCGGTGTCGACGGATCTGTACCTCCATGGGGTAGCCAAGGCGGGGTACGCAGCGCGAGGGTGCTTGGTCAGTAGTTCCGCGTGGGCGGCCGAGGGAGAAGGTATTGCCGCCGTCCGCACGCTCACAAAGGAGCGCAGACATGAAGATCAGACCTACGTTGCTCACGCTGGTCCTGCTGACCCTCGGCGCGTCGATCGCCATCGCGCAGCCTGGCAGCCAGAAGGATCAACTCGAGCGGAAGTACAGAGTCGTCGAGACGGATCGTTGCCCGTCGGACCGTCCATGGGCAGTCGTTCTCGTGAAGTCGAGCGAAGACGACGAGGACGTCTCCGAGGACAGCGGTGGGGACGAAAGTAGGGAGCGCAAGCGCGAGATCCTCGAGTGTCACGTCTCGGAGGAGGCCGCACGGCAGCGCGTCGCCGAGCTGAAGGCGAGCGAAGCCGGCGCAACGTCGACAGAGACGCCGACCGAGGAGCCTGCGCCGACCGCGGAGCCCGCACCGACGGAGACGCCGACCGCGGAGCCCGCGCCGACGGAGACGCCGACCACGGAGCCCGCACCGACGGCGCCGCCGACCGAGGAGCCTGCGCCGACCGAGGCGCCCACGCCCGCCCCGAGCCCGCAGGCGCCGGAAGGCTCCTCCCCGGCAACGGATACCGCCACGACGACCGCTACCGCTACCGCAACCACGACCGCAACCGCCACCACGACCGCAACCGCCACGTCGTCCGCGGATGCCGGAGACGGTCTCTTCGTCCTGAAGTGTGGCTCGAGCCACCTCGCCCAGGTCGACCCGATCGTCTCTCCGGGAACGTCCTCGGCGCACCTGCACGAGTTCTTCGGCAACCGCTCGACCAACGAGAACTCGACGTACCAGTCGATGGTCGGGGCGGGGACGACCTGCCCGACGGCCGATACGGCGGGCTACTGGTCACCTGCGCTGCTCGGGCCGGATGGGAAGGTCGTGCGGGCTGACGGTATCTCGGCCTACTACAAGAACGATCCGGTCAGCTACGCCGCCACGGTGCCGTTCCCGCGGGACCTTCGCATGATTGCCGGCGGCGTGGGATCGCCACCCGCGGTCGCGTTCTGGTCCTGCAAATCCGAAGGCGTCAGGTACACGTCCGTCCCGAAGTGCGACGATGGCACGTTCCCACGGATGATCGTCCACTTTCCGCAATGCTGGGACGGCGTCCGCCTGGACTCACCCGACCATCGGAGCCACGTCGCATATCCCCGCAGGGACGTCTGCCCCTCGACGCATCCGGTGAAGCTGCCCCACATCAAGCTGTACGTTCGTTTCCCGCAGTCGGTCGGCGGGCCCGGGTACGTCTTCTCGGACGGTACGCAGGTCGCGCACGCCGACTTCTGGAACACCTGGCAGCAGCCTGCACTCGAGGAGCTCGTGGCCAGGTGTCTCAAGGCCGGCGTCGACTGCGGCAGGCAGCGCTAGAGCCCGGTCGGTGGACGAGCGCCCGACGGTTCGTCGGGCGCTCGTCCTTCGCACGATCCCGGTTCGAGTCCGGGCGGCGCCATGGAGGGCGTGGATTCCCCCGATGTCGCGCCCAGCAGCCGGGGCGTACGCTCGAAGCGACAAGGAGGTGCGTTGTGAACAGGACGTGGCTTCCCGCTTTGCTGATCCTCGCCGGCCTCGTCGTGGCGCTTCCGGCAGCTGCGGAACCTGCAGCCCGTTCGATGCCGACTGCAGCGCCGCCGGCGTCAGCGTTCATGCCCCACGGCGCGTTCGGCCCACGGCAGCTCGTGTTCTTCGGGTACGTGAGATCGCTCACTCGGAACGACGCCCGCTACGTCGCGCGCATCGACCCTAGCCTGATCCTGACCGGTATCACGGCGAGCACGGCAGCCGTCGAGGACAAGGCTCTCCGGCCCGGCGAACCGGTCCCGAACGACTACTACGAGCGGAACGAGAGCAAGCGTCCGCTGACGTACAGGGTGCTCGCGAACGCGCACGTCACAGTGCTCGTCAATCCGGGAGCGGGGCCCCGCTCGGCCGTCGTGTCCGTCTCCGAGTTCTCGCGGATCGTCAAGGGCGAGAATCCGAGGAACCGTCCCGGCCTTTGGGGCCCGGGCTCGGGCTTCTGGATCCGGATCCAGGGGGACAGAGCGCTCGCGTTCGATCAGGCGTACAGGCCTTAGAGGCGTGCGCTAGAGCAGATCGACGACGGAGACGAGCAGGTACAGGACGATTGCTGCGGCTCCGACCCGAATCGCAGCAAGCGCGATCCGCCGGTCCTCGGGAACGTCGAGTTGCGTCCGCCCGAGGACGATCCCGCCTGCCGCGAGGACGACGGGTAGGCCGGTGAAGAAGAGGGCGAGCGTGACGACACCCAGAATGGAGAGGGCGAGCCCGATCACGCTCGGTGCCGGCTCGTCGAGATCCAGGGCCGACGGCACTCCCCATGCGAACACCCCGAGTGTCACGAGGACGATGAGGGCGAGGATCGGGAGGTAGGTGCGGAGACCGCCGTCGTGACCCAGTGTTCCGAGCGCGGTGGGAACAGCGGCCAGGAGTGCCGCGATCGCGGCGATCTTGGGCAGGTCGGACTCGGTCGGCTTGGCGCCGAGGGAGACCAGCTCGCTCCGGAACATCGAGACCTCCTCGTCGAAACGGCGGACCGCACGTTGCTCCGTCCGAGGCACGTCGTCATGCCCCGAACGAGGCTTTCGAGATCGCTCGAGGTCGGGGCACGAACGGAAGGCATTCCGCGGGTCGCGGCGAACCCGGACCGCCCGGAATGCGCATTTCGCTCGTCGCTCTCGTGCTCGCGCTGGCGGGCCTACTCGCGGTCGACCTCGAGCCGTCGGCGGCACCCCGTAAGGCTGAGGCCTCCCCTCCGCGCAACGCGGCACCGAAGCCCGAACCCCGGCTCGTCGAGGTCGCGTTCATCCGCAACGGCAAGCTCGCCCGGGTCGAGCGCGTCGTTCCGGAGGAGGTCGCGCGGGAGGTTCACGCGCTGCGCGAGCTCGTCCAGGGTCCGACGCGCAGCGAGCGTCGCAGGGGATTCCAAACCGCGATTCCGGAGGGCGCGCGCGTGCGCTCGGTTCGAGCCGACGGGAACCTGTGGCTCGCGAGCCTGTCGCGGTCGACGTTCGGCGGCGGGACGCCGCAGACCAAGCGCACACGCATCTCGCAGATTGCAGCCACGCTCGCGCCCCTCGGCCCCCAGACGTATGCCATCGTCGCGGCGGAGGGGCGACTCGTCACGACCCTTCGGCTCGGCATGCGGCCCGACGACTGGCGAGCCGAGGTCGGAGAGAAGGACTACCCGTACCTCGTGCGAGGCGTCCAGCTTCGCCTCTGGATGCTCGGGTACCTCGACCGCTCGGACGTAAGCGGAACGTACGACTACCTGACCGAGCAGGCCCTCCTCGCGTTCCAGGGGTGGGAGGGCCTCGACCGGACGGGTACCGTCACCGGTCAGACCCAGGTCGCGCTCGTCGGAGCGTCCCGCCCGGAGCCGATCGCACGTCGCGTGGGCAGGAGACTCGAGATCCATCGAGACCGGGGCGTACTCCTGATGGTCGACTCGGGCGAGGTCGTGAGGGCCGTTCACACGTCCACCGGTGGGTGGCTCACACCCGTGGGCTCGTTCCGCGTCTACGTGAAGGCGCTCCTGTCCTGGTCGGTCCCGTTCGAGGTGTGGATGCCGTACGCGGCGTACTTCACGGGCGGGATCGCGACCCACGAGTCGCCGTACGTCCCGTCGTACCCCGCCTCGCACGGCTGCGTGCGCCTGCCGGCGGGCGAGGCCGAGCGCGTCTACCGCTTCGTCGAGATCGGCACTCCCGTCGTCGTTCTCTAGCTCTTCGAGGCGGAGTGCGGGCCGTTGAAGAC
>DATIBA010000231.1:0-8187 GCA_035457765.1 Gaiellaceae bacterium | reverse complement strand
GTTTGCCCGTCCTCGAGCGAGACCATGGGCCGTGTGGCCTGGAAGTCGACGAAGAGCTCGGGATCGATCTCGGCGAACTTGCGCGCCCCCCACAGGCGCGCGAGGTACCCCGCGGCCAGCGTCGCCGCCTGGCCACCGTCGTTCCAGCCCCGAAAGGCACCGACGAGGACCGGCCGCACGAGGGTCGGTCGCTCGAAGATCCGCAGCTCGTCGGTCACTCGACAAGCCTACTGTCGCGCCAGCACGGCCGGAGGGCGCCACAGCACGTACGCGAGCATCAAGCTGAGCGCCCAGATCGCCGTCGCGAGGACGACGTGCACGAGCACGACCGCGTCGCGGTTCGCCCCGGGGATGGCGGCGCGGAAAAAGGTGTTCTCCGGCCACTCGATCTTGCGCGTTTGCCCGTCCTCGAGCGAGACCATGGGCCGTGTGGCCTGGAAGTCGACGAAGAGCTCGGGATCGATCTCGGCGAACTTGCGCGCCCCCCACAGGCGCGCGAGGTACCCCGCGGCCAGCGTCGCCGCCTGGCCACCATCGTTCCAGCCCCGGAAGGCACCGACGAGGACCGGCCGCACGAGGGTCGGTCGCTCGAAGATCCGCAGTTCGTCGGTCACTCGACAAGCCTACTGTCGCGCCAACACGGCCGGAGGGCGCCACAGCACGTACGCGAGCATCAAACTGAGCGCCCAGATCGCCGTCGCGAGGACGACGTGCACGAGCACGAGACCCCAGGGCAGCGCGCTGCGGTACTGGATTTCGCCCAAGATCGCCTGAGCCCCGAGCACGACGAGGAGGAGTCCCCAGATTCGCACGATGCCCGGGTAGGTCCTGCGCAGGCGGAGGAGGAACCACCCGGCGACGAGAATCCCGATCCCGAAGACCGCCGCGACACGTACGTGGACGTACACCGTCTCGGTGATGGCGATGCCGAGGCGCTCGACGTCGGCGCTCGAGCCCGGGTGCGGGCCCGAAGCAGTGGCGACGGCGCCCGTGACGACGAGGACGGCGCACACGGGGAGGCCGATCCAGCTCACTGCCCTGCGTAGCCACAGCGCCCCGGCGGGAGCGGCACGACCCGCGACGAGCATCCAAGCCTCGAGCGCGACGACCACGGCGAGTGCAACGACCGTCAACCCGAGGAGGAAGTGCGTCATCACTGCGAGCGGATGAAGATCGAGCGCGATCGTGATTCCCCCCATGGGAATCTGAGCTGCTGCGACGAGGAAAGCGCCAAGCGCAGCCAGCCTCGCCGAACGTGACAGGCCGTCCACCCGGCGGGACGCGAGCCACGTGACCAGCGTGAGCACGATGCCGACGAGCGCGATCAGCCGGTTGCCGAACTCGACGAAGGCATGGAAGCCCTGCTCCGGGTACGGCTTGTCACCGCAGCTCGGCCAGTTCTCGCATCCGAGACCCGAGCCCGTGAGGCGCACGAACGCTCCTGACGTGACGACGAGGAAGAGTGCGATGCAGGACGAGACGGCCAGACGAAGGAACGCGCGCGCAGACATCACGCCCGTACGGACGACTGCGATGCTCATGGCTGGAGAACGACACCCGCGCCGGCTTCGACGCGCCCGATGCGGCGAGCGGCGAGGCCGGCGCTCGCCAGCGTCGCCTGAAGGACGGGAGCCCGCTCGCCGGGCATCGACACGAGCAGGCCCCCGGAGGTCTGAGGATCGTATGCGAGTGCCTCGAAGGCAGGATCGGCCTGGCTTTCCACGTGCTCGCTCGCGAACGCGCGGTTCCTACGATCACCCCCGGTTCGAACGCCTCCGCGAGCGAGCTCGAGGGCTCCGGGGAGAAGCGGGAGCGAACCCGCGTCGAGAATCACCCGCACGCGACTCCGCGATGCCAACTCGTGCGCATGGCCGAGGAGCCCGAAGCCGGTGACGTCCGTCACGGCATTGGGTGCGAACGGCCGAAGCGCGTCGGCGACAGCCTGGTTCAGCTCGACCATCGAGGCGATCGCCTGGTCGAGCGCGCCGTCGGGCGCGCGGCCGTCGCGCACCGCTTCCAGGACGATGCCGGTTCCGATCGCCTTCGTCAGGAAGAGCACGTCCCCCGGCCGCGCCCCGGCCTTCGGCCACACGCCATCGGGGTGAACCGTGCCGACGACAGCAAGCCCGTACTTCGGCTCGTCGTCGCGGATCGTGTGGCCGCCTGCGAGGATCGCCCCGGCCGCGCGGACGCGCTCGTCCGCACCCGCGAGAATGTCGCCCAGCACCTCCGTCGGAAGCTCTTCCGGGAACGCGGCGACGGAGAGCGCGAGGAGCGGCGCGCCCCCCATGGCGAAGATGTCGTTCAGGGCGTTCGTGGCAGCGATCGCACCGAAGGCCCGGGGGTCGTCCACGAGCGGCGGGAAGAAGTCGACCGTGAAGACGAGTGCCCGGTCTGCATCGAGGCGATACACCGCAGCGTCGTCGGCCGGATCGAGCCCGACGATGAGATCCTCCGCGTCGGCCGGCACGAGCCCCGCGAGGAGAGTCTCGAGGCGCCCCGCCGCGTACTTGGCCGCGCAGCCACCCGCACGAGCCAAAGACGTGAGCGGCACGGCCTCCACTCCGCGAACTGTAGAAGCGCGTGGTGAGTAGGTGCGTCCGCGGCGGGCCGGACGGTGGAGTCGCACGTTCCGGACCGAGTCTGCTTCCGCTCATCCCGATGGCGTGCACGAGCAGGAAAGCGGCCGCGGAGGGCGAACTGCAGGCTCCGGAGAGATCCGTCCCCTTCTCCTCTCCCCCTGACACAGCGGCCGTCGCCCCCTCGGCGGCCGCTGACTTTTCGGAGAATGGGATACTCGCCGCGTGAAGTCGGCGCTCGTCACAGGGGGCTCGGCGGGGCTCGGGCTCGCACTCGCTCGGATGCTGCGCAAGGAGGGCTACGAGCTGACGCTCGTCGCGCGACGCCCCGAGGCGCTCGAGGAGGCGGCGGCCGAGCTCGGCGCGCTCGCGATCTCCGCCAATCTCGCCGACGCCGACGAATGCGTCCGCGTCGTCGCAGCACACGCCGAGCGGCACGGAGGAATGAACGTGCTCGTGAATTGCGCCGGTCTCGGGATCATGGGCTCGTTCGCAGATCAGGACACGAAGCGAATCGGGCTCCAGCTCGACGTCAACCTACGAGCGACGATGATCGTCACGCGAGAGGCGCTTCCGCACCTTCGCGCCTCACGCGGTCACGTGATCACGCTCGCGTCGATCGCCGGCACGATTCCGCAGCGAGGTCTCGCGGTCTACAGCGCGACGAAGGCCGCCCTGATCGCCTTCACGAGCTCGATCAACCGCGAGGAAGCGGAGCACGGTGTCCGTGCGACCGCCATCTCGCCCGGGTTCGTCGCGACGCGAATGACGGATTGGACCGGAATCCCGGCCGAGGAGCAGATCCAGCCCGAGGACATCGCCGCACTCGCTCGAACGGTGCTGGGCCTGAGCCCGCACGCTCGCATTCCGAACATCGTCGTCGAGCGCCTGGGCGACGACGTCTGACGCAGCTCGATCCAGACCTCAGCCGCCGAGCTTGGCGCGCACGGCTTCCTCGAGCTCGTGCACCGAGACCACGCCTTCGTAGCGCTCGACGATCTTGCCCTGGGCGCTGACGAGGAACGTCCAGGGCTCGGTCCCGAGACCCCACTCCCGCATCCAGCGGTTGAATCCCTTCGCTGGGTCGTTCCCCTCGTAGACCTCGACGTGGATGAAGCGAGTCGTGCCGCCCTCGAACCGGCTGGCCACCTCCTCGACGACGTCGACGACGGGACCGCACGTGCGGCTGGAGCAGAACTTCGGCGTCGAGAACGTGACGACGAACGGCGCCTTCGACCGAAGCGACTCGGCAATCGAGTGCTCGAGCAGCGACTCGTCGGGCGGGGTCCGTGTCGTGAGCTTCGAGAAATTGCGGCCTGTCGAGGCGATCGTCGGCGTGTTCGATGCGATCGCCGGATCGCCGACGTCCGGGGCGGAGTCGTTCTCGACCACGACCACGTTCCCGACCGCCTGGACCGCCGTTGCTCCTCCCTCCGGCTCAGCGAGTATCCAGTAGGTGCCCGGGCGGTGAAGCCGAAGGCGAGCGACGTAGATGTGGCTTGCGTCCGCTACCTCGCCGCCGGGCACGCCGATCCGTTCCAGCTTCGCGCTCGACTCGAGGAACGGCTGTGCGTCGAGCCTCCGTGCGACCCACACGCGCGCGCTCGGTAGCGTGACCACCCGGCCCTCCGGGTCGACGACGAGGAACGAGACTCGGACGTCACCAGGCTCGTGGCTCGCAGTCCCGGAGACGATCGCAACGTCGTCGCCCGGCGCCCGCCAGAGCTCCTCGAGCGTCTTCCCCTCACCCGGGTCGGCTGCCGTCGTGGTCGTCTCCCCACTCGACCCGCCGCAACCCACGAGGAGCAAGGACAACAGCACGGCCAGTGCCGCAGGACGGCGCATACGCGCCCGAGTGTAGCCTCGGCCCGGCTAGTGGCCCTCGGGCCAGGAGCCCTTCACCTTGCTCAGAAACGCAGCCAACAGCGCGAGGTTGACGAGCAGGAGCAGCAGTCTCGGTTTCACGGCGACCTCCTCTCTAGAAGCGGATTTCTTGGAGCGCCTCGGCGGCGTTCCGGTAGAGACGGGCGGCCTCGTGCTCGTCGCCACGACGAGCTGCGAGATCCCCCAGTGCGACCCACGCCTCAGTCCGGTGGCTGATCGACGCCATCTGCTCGGCAGCCGCGTCGGCCATCCGGAAGCACTCCCCCGCCTCGTCCAGCCGCCCGCGCTCCAACAGCGCTCGTCCCAGTACGAGCTGCGTCGGACAGACTTCATGGAGGTAATCGTCGCGACCCTGCAGGAGCGCGAGCGACTCGCGGGCAAGCTCGTCCGCCTTGTCGTACTCGCCGCGGTTCAGGTGCACCTTGGCGAGACCCTCGAGCGCCTGCGCGGCGTCGGCCGGGGAATCGGCCTCCACCGCCCTCGAATACGACGCCTGCAGGTGCTCGACGGCGTGCTCCTCGTCTCCCAGGAGGAGCGTCAGCCCGCCGAGCATCAGTAGCAGCCGCCCGACGTTTCGCTCGTCGTTCAGCTCCTGGTACAGCTCCCTGGCCCGCTGTGCGTAGTTTCGCGAGAGGATGTAGTGCCCCTGCCGCTGGGCGATCAGCGACGCCTGGAAGTACGTGTTGGCGATCGCACGGCGATCGCCCAGACCCTGCGCGAGCTCGAGCGCGCGCTCGACGTCCTCACGCGCCGCGACGTAGTCTCGCTGGCGGCGATGGCACCGGGAGCGCCACCCGAGGATCTCGGCTCGGAGGAAATCGCAGGGAAGACCAGACCGCTCCGCCAGCTCGAGCGCCTCGTCGAAGAGTGCGATGGCGGTCGAGATGCTCGACAGACTCCACCTGCACGCTCCGAGGCGAAACAGCACGTCCGCTCTGTCGACGTCCGAGAACTCCGGACGCTCCGCGATCTCGCGAGCCCGCTGCAGGAGATCGACCGCGCGGCCGACATCGCCGCACTGCTGCAGCGCCCACGCCTCGCCGACCAACGACCGAAGCTCCAGCGTGGACGCGCCCGTCCCGAGGACACTCGGACGCATCTCACGAAAGGCATCGATGGCCTCTTCGTAGCGATGGCCTTGCGAAAGCGCCTCGGCACGCGCCAGGCCCGCTTCGACCTTCGCGCGCTCGTCAGAAGAGACTCCGGCGTTGATGAATGCCGGGTCGACGGCGAGCCGCTCGGAGAGCCACACGATCGTCGCCGTGGTCGGGCGGGTCTTGCCCCGCTCGATCTGGCTGATGTACTCCTTCGAGAAGCGGTCGCCCGCGAGCTCGGCCTGCGTGAGACCCGCCGCCACGCGAAGCGAACGTACTCGATCACCGAGGCGTGAGCCGGCAGCGGGACCGGACGTGACTGCGGTTTCGATCATGCCGTTTCAGTGAACTCTTCCGTCTGGCCCGCTGCGCTCCCCCGGCTGGGGGATGTGCGGCTACCCGTTTCGAGTGAAGTAACGGTAGCGGAAATCACTTGACCAAGCTACTTGACTTTTGCGGACACGCCTCCTATAGTCAGGCTCACACCGCAACCGATCGGACGCCAGATCGGCTGCGCGGGCACCACCGCCGGATCCGCCGGCGAGTGCGGGAACAGCGTGGCTGGGCCGCAGAGCCACGAATTCCGGCTCGCCGCCCCGGGAAGGGGTCGCCTCGAACGGAGAACGCCCCCGGAGCCGCAGCCGGGGGCGTTTTCACGTGGTGAGTCGACGGAGAACGTCACCACTTCGACCCCCCACACCGGGTCGAGCCGGAGCGACTAGCGCGCTCGCTGCGAACGCTGTGGGAGCGCGCCGAAGCATCGGCCGACACGGCGCGGGGCCGGCACCTCCACCCGACGAGGCAATAATCGCCCGGGCTCACCTGGCTGTGCTCCACTTCGTGGCTCTGGATCGAAAGCCACTCGGCGATGAAGGTGTACTCAGCCTGCCGGCTCGGGCGACGCCCGCTCGGCACCTCCCGCTTCCTCGTGCGGGCGCACGAGCGCAAACGCGACGATGGCACCGACGACCGCGATCGCGGCGGCCACGAGGAGCGCCGCCTCGAACCCACGCATGAACGCCTCGGGGGATTGCTCGGATCCGGCCTCGGCGGCCATGATCGCTCCCATCACCGCGATCCCCATGGTGCCGCCGACCTGGCGAGCGCTGTTCAGCACGGCCGCCCCCACGCCTGCCTTGTCCACGGGCACGCTTCGAGTGGCAGCGGCGGCGCTCGGCGTCATTGTGAGCGCCATCCCCATCCCCCCGATGGCGAGCGCCGGGAACAGATCCCAGAACGTCGCGTCCACGCCCAGCCGAGAGAACATCACGAGCTGGGCGGCGATGAGGATCATCCCCGCAGTCATGAGTCCGCGCGAGCCGATGCGGTCGCTCGTCTTCCCGGCGATCGGAGCGACGAGGATGATGAGGATCGTCAGCGGCAGAAAGGCAGCCCCGGTCTGGACCGCGGAGTAGCCGAGGATGTTCTGGAGATAGAGCGAGACGAAGAAGAAGACCCCGAACATCGCCAGCGCGACGAGCAGCACGACGAGGTTCGCGCCGGTGTAGGTCCCGCTTCGGAAGAGCTCGAGCGGCAACATCGGATCGCGCTGCCGGCGCTCGAGCTGCACGAACAGGAGCAGCGAGATGCCGGCGAGAACGAACGAGCCCACGATGCGCGCCGAGTCCCAGCCGTACGTGTTCGCCTCGATGAGCCCGTACGTCAGCGCGAAGAGGCCGACGCCGGATGCGGCTAGTCCGGGTAGGTCGAGACGCACGTGGGTCTCGTCGCGCGACTCGTCGATGAAGACGTAGCTCGCCGCGATACCGAGGATCCCGACCGGGACGTTGACGAAGAAGATCCAGCTCCAGTCGAGGTGCTCGGTGATGAGTCCGCCCACGAGGGGCCCGATGGCGAGCGCGAGCGCCGAGACGCCCGCCCAGATTCCGATCGCAGTCCCGCGCTCCCGAGGCGGGAACGTCGCGGCGATGATCGAGAGCGTCGCCGGGTTCATCAACGCTGCTCCGGCGCCCTGCAGCGCGCGCGCGGCGATCAGCATCTCCCCGGAGTCCGCCAGGCCGCAGAAGAGCGAGGCCACCGTGAAGACGGCGATCCCGACCACGAAGATCAACCGGCGGCCGTACGCATCGGCGACCTTCCCGCCCACGAGCATGAGCGCGGCGAACGTCAGCGCATAGGCGGTTACGATCCACTGGAGCTCGGAGAGATCGGCGTCGAGATCGCGCTGGATCGAAGGCAGCGCGACGTTCACGACGGTGTTGTCGAGCATGATCATGAAGAGGCCGAACGAGACGGCCGCGAGCGTGAGCCACTTTCGGTTGTGCTCTGCGAAGATCCGAGCCCTCATGTCTCCGGAGACTAGCCAGCCGAGATCGGGCAACTTCACCTGGGCGCCGACGCCTGAGCAGCTCGCCGAAGCCAACGTCGTCCGCCTCGCGAGGTCGCTCCACTGCGCCGACTACGACGAGCTGCACCTGGTCTCGATCGAGGAACCCGACCGGTTCTGGCGCGCCGTGGCGAGCGATCTCGACATCCCGCTCTCGCACGACTGGGACGTGGTGCTCGACGAATCGCAGGGGATCGAATGGACGACCTGGTTCGTCGGAGCCCGCCTGAACGTCGCCGACGCGTGCGTCCATCGCTGGGCGCGCGAGCGCCCGGGCGGCGAG
>DATIBA010000230.1:0-26446 GCA_035457765.1 Gaiellaceae bacterium | reverse complement strand
GCTCGGGCGTCGTCATCACGAGCGGCGAGGAGCTCGCGGAGATCATCCGCGGAGGCGCACGGGCCGGATGGCCGGTCGGCGTACATGCGATTGGCGACCGCGCGAACCGTGAGGCGCTCGACGCATTCGAGTCGACGCGGGGCGAGTGGGCTCCGCTCGGCTTACGCCAGCGGGTCGAGCACGCGCAATGTGTCGCGCCGGAGGACATCGCCCGCTTCGCGGCCATCGGCGTCGCCTGCTCCGTCCAGTTCAGCCACGCGCCCTCGGATCGGGATCTCGCCGAGCGCTTCTGGGCAGAGAAGACCGCCGGGGCATATGCATTCCGCTCTCTGTGGGATTCGGGCGCGCTGGTCGCGAACGGCTCCGACGCGCCGGTCGAGGAGCTCGATCCGCTGGCGGGCGTCCGCGCGGGCGTTCTTCGCTCGATCGACCAGCGACCAGCCTGGCACCCGGAGCAGTGCCTCACCGTCGAGGAGGCGCTGCTCGCGAGCACCGTGAACCCGGCCTGGCTTTCGAATGACGAGCGGCGCCGAGGAAGGCTCCTCCCCGGCTACCTCGCAGACCTCGTCGTCCTCTCGAGCGATCCGCTCGAGTGCCCGCCGGACGAGCTCGAGTCGGTCGCGGTCGTCGCGACGATGGTCGGCGGCCGCTGGGTGCACAACCCTCCGCCCTGGGACTGAGCCATAGCGCAGATCGACCGCCGAGAGGGACGGCGGCTCTTCGGCTCGGATCCGGAGGCCTACGAGCTCGGCCGCCCCGGCCACCCCGAGCGCGTCTACGAGCTGCTCTCCGAACGATGCGGGCTCGGATCCGGAACGAGCGTGCTCGAGGTCGGCCCCGGCACGGGCCAGGTGACACGGCGGCTCCTCGAGCTGGGCACAACCAGTCTCGTCGCGCTCGAGCCAGATCCCGCCCTCGCCGCCCACCTGCGGCGGTCGCTCGGCGAGGCCGTGGAGGTGCGCGAGACGACGCTCGAAGACGCACGGCTCGCGACTGGCTCCTTCGATCTCGCGGTCGCCGCGTCGTCGTTCCACTGGGTGGTCGAGGACCGTGGCCTCGAGCAGCTCTTCGACGCGCTCCGCGCTCGCGGGTGGCTCGCCATGTGGTGGACCCTGTTCGGAGTCCCGGGCGAGCCGGACGAGTTCGTCACGGCCACGGGCCCGCTGCTCGACGCCCTCGAGGCGAGCCCCTCTCGTGGCGAGGCAGGGCGTCCGCGGTATGCGCTCGACACCGAGGTACGGCTCGCCGCGCTCCAGACGGCCGGATTCCGGGAGCTTCGGCACGACGTCGTCCGCTGGAGCGCACGCTGGGACGCGAAGGGGATCCGTGCGCTGTACAGATCGTTCTCGCCGATCGCGCGCCTCCGGGAGGACCGTCGGGACCACCTCCTCGACGAGATCGCGCGCATCGCCAGTGAGGAGTTCGGCAATCGGGTCGAGCGCACGCTCCTCACCTCGATCTACACGGCGCGGAGGCCCGGCTGACTCGCTCCCGGGTCACCCGTACAATTGGATCGTGGCCACCCGCACGATGCTCCCCGTCCACGAAGCGCCCACCTGCTCGGTCGCCGGCGCGGCCGAGATCGTCGGCTCCAAGTGGACGGTCCTGCTCGTCCACGACCTCTCCGAGGGCCCACGACGATTCACGGAGCTCGAGCGGTCCTGTGCCGGAATCAGCCCGCGGACGCTGGCCGAACGCCTGCGCTGGCTCGAGGCCGAGGAGATCGTCGAGCGGCGAAGCTACGCGGAGTCGCCGCCCCGCGTCGAGTACGCGCTGACCGAGAAGGGACTGGCCCTGCTTCCGATCGTGCACGAGATGCGCCGCTTCGGACACGAATGGCTCGGCTGCGGCGTGCACGACTCCTGACGCCGCTCGACACCTCGGCTCCCGCCGGGCAAGCCCGGCGCTGCCGGTGCCTGACGCCGAGTGACGTCAGGAGACTCGCGGGCCGGAACGAAGGCTAGTCCGCGAGGCCCTTCACGCGCAGCTCGCCGAGGGCGCGCTCGGACTTCCCGAGACCGCCGAGGCTCATTCCCTCGAGCACGCGTGGCGTCTTCGTGAACTGGACCTCCCGGTAGTCGACGATCTGCCACGTGTTCCCCCACGGATCGCGGACGTCGTGGCTGCCGAGGATCTCAGCTCCGGCTTCGCGTGCGCGCCGGACCGCGTCCGCCTTGTCGTCCACGACGAGGCCGATGTGCCCAGCCGAGACGGGTCGGCCGACCTCCTCCAGCGCGACGAACTGATCGCCCAAGTCCACGAAGGCCATGTGCCCGACCCGACCGCGCAGCTCGACGTCGTCGAAGATCCGCTCGAAGAACGCGATCGCCTCGTCGAGGTCGCCGACCTCGACGGCGAGGTGGTTGATCCCGACGAGTTTCGGCACGTGTCCAGAGTAGCCACGCCCCGGGGTCTGACCCCGGACCCTGGCTACAACGGACCCGCCACGGAACCGAGCTCCGCCCACACGGCGGCGAGCTCGACGATCGTGGCGGCTGCGGCGGCCATGTCCTGCACGCTCGCCCACTCCCGCACCGAGTGGTACTCCTGCCCCCCGGTGAAGAGATTCGGGGTCGGCAGGCCCCGTGCCGAGAGGACGCAGCCGTCCGTCCCGCCCCGGGTGATCGCCAGCTTCGGCTCGATCCCCGCACGCCGGATCGCCTCGAGCGCAGCGTCGACGACTCTGGGGTTCGACTCGATCGTCGAGCGCATGTTGCGATACGTGACGTGCTCCTCGATGTCGACGCGTGCTCGCGGCTCACGCTCGACGATTTCCTGAGCAAGCCCGCGGAGGAAGTCCATGTGGCGGTCCAGGAGCTCGTCGTCGTGATCGCGAACGATGAAGTCGACGGTCGCCTCCTCGGAAGTGCCAGCGATGTGGGTGGGATGGACGAACCCTTCCCTGTCGGCCGTCGTCTCGGGCGAAAGCCGGTCGCGTGGAAGCGAGGCGACGAGCTCGGAGGCGAGCTTGACCGCGTTCACGAGCTTCCCCTTCCCGCTTCCCGGATGCACCGACAGACCCCGGATGGTGACCCGCATCGACATCGCGGAGAACGTCTCGATCTCGAGCTCGCCGAGGCCCGAGCCGTCGAGCGTGTACGCGACGTCTGCACCGAACGCGTCGAGGTCGAAGTCCTCCGCGCCTCGACCGACCTCTTCGTCGACGGTGAACGCGATCCGGATCGGGGCGCGCGGGCGGTCGGGGTTCCGAGCGAGATAGGCGACGGCGGCCACGATCTCGGCGACTCCAGCCTTGTCGTCCGCGCCGAGCAGCGTCGTGCCGTCGCTCGTGACGATGTCGTGGCCGACCCGCTCGGCGAGCGCCGGAAGCTCACCGGGATCGAGCACATGCCTCGGATCGCCGGGAAGCTCGATCGGCGAACCACTCCATGCCTCGTGGACGATCGGCTGCACGCCGGTACCCGTGACCGCGGGGCTCGTGTCGACGTGCGCTATCAGCCCCACGACCGGGACGTCGGCCGTTCCGGGCAAGCTCGCGAAGACCGTCGCGCTCTCGGTCAGCTCGGCATCTGCCAGGCCGATCTCGTGCAACTCGTCGACGAGCATCCGGGAGAGATCGAGCTGCTTCGCCGTGCTCGGGCGCTCCGGCACGTGATCAGCCGCTTCTGTGTCGACGCGGACGTAGCGCAGGAACCGCGCGAGGACATCGCCCGCGAGCTCCTCGGCGAGCGGGCTCACGAAGGGAGCGCTAGTCCCCGAGCTCACCGAGTCTCCGGAAGACCTCGCGCATGGTGTCCACCCCTGTCTCGATCGCGTCCTCCGGCACGTTCTCGTTCGGAGCGTGAACGTTGCATTCACTCTCGATCCCGAAGCCCGTCGCAAGCGTCGGGAGCCCTCGGCTCACGAGCCCCGCGTAGATCGGGAGCGAGCCTCCGGTTCGAACGAGGAGAGGGCGAGCGCCGAGGATCTGCTCGAAGGCATCGGCCGCGAGCTGCACGGGCCGCGCGTTCGAGTCGGTCAGCGCCGGCAGCGTGCGATTGCGGAGCTCGATCCGTAGCTCGGCGCCTTGCGGCAACGCGTCCCGAAGCCTCTGCTCGAACGCCGACCTGATCGAATCGGGATCCTGTCCCGGCGCGAGCCGGATCGAGACGTTGGCCCGCGCCTCGACCGGAAGCACGGTCTTCACGATGTCCGGCGAACCGCTGGTGAACCCGTTCACGTCCAGTGACGTGTCCGCGAATGTCCGGAGGTAGAACTCCTCGGCGGCGTCCGGCGCGATCGGGACCGCTCCGTACGGCGCGAACTGCTCGACGCCCGGCGAGAGCTCCGCCCACGCCGTGACCTCCTCGTCCGTCGGCGGCGTCGCGCCCGCGCGAAGCTCGTGGGGGAGCCGTCCGTCCGCGCCCGGCAGGACGCCCGCGAGCGCAGCCATGAGCGCGTGCCCGGCATTGAGCGCTGCGCCGCCGAACATGCCCGAGTGCATGTCCGTCGTGCCCGTACGAACGCGAAGGTGGAAGTACAGCATCCCGCGGACGCCCACGTAGAAGACCGGCTGTCCCCGCCGGGCCATCGCTCCGTCGAGGATCAGCGCAGCGTCCGCCCCACGCTCGTCCTGCTCGACCCACTGCACGATGGAGTCGCCGCCGATCTCCTCCTCCCCGTCGAAGGCGAAGCGCACGTTGACCCGGAGCTCACCCGAGGTCGCGAGCTGCCTTACGGCCTCGACGAGCAGGAACAGGTTCCCCTTGTCGTCGGCCACCCCGCGCGCGAAGAGGCGCCCATCGCGGCCTGTCAGCTCGAACGGCGGGGATTCCCAGAGCTCGAGTGGGTCGGGCGGCTGGACGTCGAAGTGCGCGTAGCAGAGGATCGTCGGTGCCGACGCGGGACGCGCAGACGCAGGAACATCGCCGATGACGAGTGGCCGCCCGCCGTTCCACGGGACGAGCTCGGCGGCACCGCCCGCGCCACGAATGCGATCCGCAACCCACACGGCTGCTCGCTCGACGGCGTCGGCATGAGCCGGGTCTGCGCTGACAGACGGAATGGCGACGAGCTCGGCGAGCTGTTCGAGAAGCTCTTCGCTCGACGGCGGCACGGCCGCGGAGTGTAGACAGGAGCTGTCGGAACGGGGCGCCTTCGCTAGTAGTCACCTGCGACGAGCGCCTCGCGCACACGTCTGAACACGACGCCGAGATCGAGCTCTTCGCCCGAGCTAGTGCTCCGTCCCGAAAGTCGTCTCACGCTCCCTGCGGCTGCAAAGCGTAGCCATGCGTCGTCCTCGGTCGCGCCCGTACTCACCGATACGGGCGCTCCCTGCGTCCTGGCCTGGCTCGCTGTTCGCGCGCCGGAACAGCAAGGGACTTCCGGGACGAAGCACTAGGCGACGTCGCGGACGCGTTGGGCGTCGGCGAGCGCGCGGAGCTTCTTCAGGCCCTGGTGCTCGATCTGGCGAATGCGTTCCCGCGTCACGTTGAACGCACGGCCAACCTCGTCGAGCGTCCGCGGCTGCTGGCCGTCGAGCCCGTAGCGGAGCTCGAGAACACGGCGCTCGCGCTCGGAGAGCGCACTCAGAATCGAGCGGAGCGCTTCGCGCTGCAGCGTCGTCTCGGCGAGCTCGTCCGGGAGCGGGGCCGACTCGTCGGCGAGGAAGTGCCCGAACTCCGACTCGTCGTCGTCTCCGACCGGCTTCTCGAGCGAGACCGGGACCTGTGCACTCCGCCGGATCTGCTCGACCTCGTCAGGAGTCATGTCGAGATCGCGCGCGATCTCCTCGGTCGTCGGCTCGCGTCCACGCTCTGCGCGGATCTTTCGCTCCGAGCGCAGGATGCGGTTGAGCTTCTCGACGACGTGGACGGGCATGCGGATCGTGCGGCCCTTGTCGGCGATCGCCCGCGCGACCGCCTGTCGGATCCACCATGTCGCGTACGTCGAGAACTTGAATCCCTTGCGGTAGTCGAACTTCTCAGCTGCGCGAACGAGCCCGATCGTGCCTTCTTGGATGAGGTCGAGGAACGGCAGGCCCTGGTTGCGGTAGCGCTTGGCGATCGAGACGACGAGCCGGAGGTTCGCCTCGACCATCGCCTGCTTCGCACCGTGGTCGCCACGCTCGATCCGCTTCGCGAGCTCGACCTCCTGCGCGGCGGTGAGGAGCGGAACGCGTCCGATGTCCTTCAGGAAGAGCTGGAGGGCATCGGTCGTGATCTCCGTTTCCGGCTCGATCTCGAGCTCGGAGTCGTCGTCGGCCGTGACGACCGCGATCCGCGCTTCCTCGAGCGCCGCGTAGAACTCGTCCATCTGCGCAGGCTCGAGCTCGAGCTCGTCCAAAGCCAGCGCCACCTCGTCGGCGTCGAGGCTGCCCGTCCGATACCCGCTCTCGAGGAGCCGTTGCGCCTCGTCCGTCGCGAGGACGTCCTCGATCGGTGTTCGAATGGTCGTGCCCTTTGTTTCTCCTCCGGCCAGACCAGCCCCCCTTCCGCGACGGCGGTCACACGGTAGTCACAGGTACGGCTGTCGTCAAAGAACCCCTCCTTACCGCGGTAGGGGACCTGGCCGATGGGACTGACTCGAGCGCTAGGAGCGCGCGCGGCGGATCGTCTCGAGGTACCGCTCGGCCTCGCGGGCAAGCGGCGAGCCGGGCTGCGTCCGCGAGGCAAGCCGGAACTGGCGCTTCGACGCCTCGATCCGGCCGGTCCAGAGGAGCAGAACGCCCAGGTGGAAGCGCACGGAAGGCTCGTTCGGATGCGTGCGCGTGAGCGGGCCGAGACGGCCGAAGGCGCGCTCAGGCGCGTCCTTGTCGAAGCGGCCGACGGCATCGGCGACCTGCGCCTCGATCTCGCCCGGCGCTCGACCCGCCGCCTGTGTGAACACGCGCGACGCCGAAACCGGGCGACCCACCCGCTGGAGCCCGACGCCGTAGAGCAGCCGTTCGCGAACACCTCCCCGGTCCGCGGCACGCCGAAGTGCCTCGAGCTGGCGGGCTGGCGGAAGACGCGTGATCTCCGGCGAGGCGGCGAACGAGGGGATGAAGGCGGGCAGTCCGCGGGGAAGCTGCGGATGCAGCAGGTTCCCCGCGACGATCGCGTACGGCGTGTCCGGCTCGGCGTCGAGTGCCGCACGCCACGCTTCGACCGCATCTCCTTCGTTCGCCCACAGCCGCGCGAGTCCAAGGTGGAGCTGGACGACGGCGATCCCCGGATAGAGCTTCGCGAGTTGCTCGAGCCTGTCGAGCGATCCCTCGGGCCAGGAGGCAAGTGCGGAACCGACCTTCGCCTCGAGGGAATCGTGCTCCGCGAAGAGTGCCGCGGCTGCCCGGGTGTTCCCGCGCTGAAAGAGAGCCGATGCCCGGGCGAGATCACGCGCCTCCGGATCCGTGCGGAACCCGAGCGCAAGCGACAGAGGTGGACGTCCCTCGCGAACCTCGGGCTTCTCCGTCGTCGTCGCCGAACCTCCGTTCGAGGAGACGACGGCTGCGGCGACCACGGCCGCCGCCGCGGCCGCCACCGCGGCCACGATGAGCACGATTCGGCCACGGGCGGACACCGTTCGACGATAGCCGCGCCCGCGCCTCGCACGAAGCCGAGTCGGACCCGTGGAGCCCGACCCGACCGATCATCCGTCGGTCTGCACTGCCACGGACGCTATAGTTTCGAAAGTAATGGCTACGTACCGCGAACTGCTGGCGCAAGTCAAGAGCGACATCGAAGAGATCTCCACCCTCGAGGCGCAAGAGCGCCTCGAGTCGTCGGACGGGACGCTCTTCGTCGACGTTCGCGAGCCCGACGAGTGGGAGGAGGGCCACATCCCGGGCGCGATCTACACGGGTCGCGGCCGCCTCGAGCAGCGGATCGAAGGCCTCGTGCCCGACAAGTCTCGCGCGCTCGTCGTCTACTGCTCGGCCGGCTCACGCTCGGCGTTCGCGGCCAAGGTGCTCGAGGAGCTCGGGTACGTGAACGTCGTCAATCTCGCCGGCGGCTTCACCGACTGGAAGCGAAACGGCTTCGAGGTGACGATCCCGCGCGCCCTCTCTCCCGAACAGCGTTCGCGCTACAGCAGGCACCTCCTCATCCCCGAGGTCGGCGAGGAGGGGCAGCAACGCCTCCTCGACGCCCGCGTGCTCCTCGTCGGGGCGGGCGGCCTCGGGTCTCCGGCATCGCTGTACCTCGCCGCGGCGGGCGTAGGAACGCTCGGAATCGTCGACGCGGACGTTGTCGACGAGTCGAACCTGCAGCGCCAGATCGTGCACTCGACGGAGCGCCTCGGCGAACCGAAGGTGCTCTCGGCCAAGCGAACGCTCGAGGCCCTGAACCCCGACGTTCGCGTCGTCCCGTACGAGGAGCGCCTCTCCTCGGAGAACGTCGAGCGCATCCTCGCCGACGGCTGGGACGTGATCGTCGACGGAGCGGACAACTTCCCGACCCGGTACCTCGTGAACGACGCCTCCATCTGGCACGGCGTGCCCGTCGTTCACGGATCCATCTTCCGCTTCGAGGGACAGGTGACGGTGTTCGCTCCGGGCTCGGGCCCGTGCTACCGCTGTCTCTTCCCGCTGCCGCCGCCACCGGAGCTCGCTCCGAGCTGCGCGGAGGGCGGCGTCCTCGGCGTGCTGCCCGGGATCATCGGGTCGATCCAGGCCAACGAGGCGCTGAAGCTGATCCTCGACCGCGGCGACTCGCTCGCCGGACGACTCCTCCTCTTCGACGCGCTCGGAACGACCCTCGACGAGGTGACGGTGCGAAAGAACCCCGACTGCCCCGTCTGCGGCGAGAGCCCCACGATCACCGACTACATCGACTACGTCGAGTTCTGCTCGACGCCGCTGGAGCTCTCCTGATGGCCGCTGTTCGGATTCCTCCGACGCTTCGAGCCGAGGTCGGCGGCTCGCGGGAGCTCGAGGCTCGCGGCGGGACCGTCGCCGAGGTCATCGACGACCTCGTCGACCGCTATCCGGCGCTCGGCCCCCAGCTCCTGCAGGAGGGCGAGCTCGCGGAGTTCGTGAACGTCTACCTCGGCGGCGAGGACATCCGCACCCGCGAGGGACTCGACACACCGGTGCGCCACGGCGACCAGCTGATCCTGCTCCCCGCGATGGCCGGCGGAGACGATGGGGTCGGACCCGTTGCGGTCTGACCCCCGTGTGACTCAGGGCACCGCCCCGTCGCTCCTCGATCTCGTCGGGTCGACTCCGCTCGTCGAGCTGCAACGCCTCTCACCGAAGCCGGCTGTCCGCATCTTCGCCAAGCTCGAGGGGCAGAACCCGACGGGATCGATCAAGGACCGGATCGCCGTGGCGATGATCGACGCCGCCGAGGCCTCGGGCGAGCTGACCGCCGGGCGGCGGCTCATCGAGCCGACGAGCGGGAATACCGGCATCTCACTCGCGCTCGTCGCCAGGCTGCGCGGCTACCCGCTCACGTGCGTCGCCCCCGCGAACGTCACCGAGGAGCGGCGGCGCATGCTCCGCCTCTACGGCGCCGACATCGTCGACTCACCACCGGACGAAGGCTCGAACGGCGCCGTTCGCCTCGCGCTCGAGCTCGCGGCCGGAGACTCGTCGCTGTTCATGCCGTTCCAGTACGCGAACGAGGCGAATCCGCGTGCCCACTACGAGGGCACGGGCGCGGAGATCGTCGCGGCGCTCGACCGTATCGACGTCCTCGTCGCCGGTCTCGGAACGGGTGGAACGCTGATGGGGGCGGGTGAGCGCGTGCGCGAGGCTTTTCCCGACGTCGTAATCGCCGCGGCGGAGCCGCTTCCCGGGGACGAGGTGATGGGGTTGCGTTCCCTCGCCGATGGGTACGTGCCGCCGATCCTCGACGTCTCGAAGCTCGACCGGAAGCTTCTCGTGACGAACGCGGAGTCGGTGACCGCGCTCCGGCTGCTCCTCGACCGCGAGGGGATCTTCGGCGGCGTGTCCGCGGGAGCCGTCGTGCATGCGGCGCTGCGGCTCGCAGCCGAGCTCGAGGAGGGCATCGTCGTCTGCGTGCTCGCGGACGGTGGTTGGAAGTACCTCTCCGCCGGGTTCTGGGAAGCAGAGGACGTCGATCGCGCGATGGAGCGGTCGGTCTGGTGGTAGTGCCCGCAGCTACGCGCCGGGCGCTGGAGGAGCATGCTCGAGCCGAAGCTCCGAACGAGGCGTGCGGAGTGCTCGTGCTGAAGGATCGAGTCGCCGAGCGCTACGTGCCTGGCCGAAACGCGGCGGCGTCGCCGTATCGCTTCGAGCTCGACGTCGACCCGGAGACCTGGTTCCTCGAGGACGACGGATACGAGCTCGCGGTCTTCCACTCGCACGTCTCGTCCCCACCGCGCCCTTCGCGCACCGACGTCGAGAACATCGGGCTCTGGTCCGGACGGCCGTACCTCATCTACACCCTCCGCACCGGCGAGCTCGCTGCCTGGACGATCACGAGCGGCTCGATCGAGCCGCTCGAGCTCCGCGACGCTCAGAGCGGGATGCTCCGGCCCGATTCGGCAGCGCGGTAGAGCGCGTCGATCGCGCGCGCCTGACCGATCAGGTCCTCGCGGCCGAGGAGGGGCGGCCGCGTCCCAGCGACGGCCTGAGCGAAGTCGTCGAGTTCGAGGACGTACGAGTCGGCAACGGGCACGTCGACCCGACTGACCGTACCGTCCCGGTCGAGAAGGACGTCGCCGCCCCAGTCGACGCGCCACGGCGCCTCGACACGGATGCGCCCCTCGTCGCCGACGATCTCGAGTTCCTGGCGCCGTGGAAGCTCGAAGGAGCAATGGAGGCGTCCGGCGACTCCTGACGGAAACCGCAGCTCGCCGCGAAACGACATGTCGATCCCGGTCGGGCCGACCCGCTGCTCGCCGGTGGCAGAGTCGGGCTCTCCGGCGATCAGGCGGAGCCCCGAGACGCAGTAGCAGCCGACGTCCATCAGCGAGCCGCCTGCGAGCTCCGGCTGCAGGCGGACGTCATCGGGATCCTCGAGCAGGAAGCTGAAATGGGCATCGAGCAGCCTCGGTGCCCCGACTGCACCGCTTGCGACGAGGTCCGCGACTATTCGCGTCTGCGGATGGTGGCGGTACATGAACGCCTCAGTGAAGGCGAGACCCGCACGCTCGGCGGCGGCGAACGCCTCCTCGACGTCAGCCGGTCTGCGCGAGTACGGCTTCTCGCAGAGAACGTGCTTCCCCGCCCCGAGCGCCTGCATCGTCCACTCGTGGTGGAGTGCATTCGGAAGCGAGACGTAGACGGCGTCGACCTCGTCGTCTCCGAGCAGCCCGTCGTACGTGCCGTGCGCTCTCGCAATCGCGTGCGCCCGCGCGTACTCCTGCGCACGTCCGAGACCCCGGCTCGCTACGGCCACGACCTCCACCCGGTCTGACGCGGCCGCGGCCCTCAGGATCTCGCGATTGATCCGCGCGGTGGACAGAAGCCCGAGGCGTAGCAACTCAGGCGCCGATCGAGGTCTCCGTCTCGGGGTCGAAGAAGTGCAGGTGGCGTACGTCGACCGTGACCTCGACGCGATCACCCGGCCGGATCGCCGCCCGCGGCTCGAACGTCGCGCAGAACGGTGTCCCCTCCCGTGTGATGAGAGCGACCTCCTGGAGTCCGCCCCCCGTCGCCTCGGCGATCGCCTCGCTGGTCGCGGGAGGAGCATCCACCGTGAAGAAGCCGAGCATGTTCGCGCCCAGCGCTTCGACCCGATCGATCGTCGCCTCGAGCTTCATGCCCTCTCCGTGGCTGCCGTCCTCGCGCGGCCCCTCGAGATCCTCCGGCCGGATGCCGACGATCACCTCGCGCCCGACCCACGCGTCGAGACCTCGGTCGTGCGCGAGCTCCGTCGGGATCGGGATGACAGCGCTGCCCATGTGCACGACCGGGCCGTTGTCCGCCAGCTCGATCGTCCCGCGCGCGAGGTTCATCGGCGGCGACCCGATGAAGCCGGCGACGAAAAGGTTCGCCGGTCGGTCGTAGACGTTGGTCGGCGTGTCGACCTGCTGGAGCTCGCCCGACCGAAGAACCGCGACCCGGTCGCCCATCGTCATGGCCTCGATCTGGTCGTGCGTCACGTAGACGGTCGTCACTCCGAGACGCTTCTGGAGCGCCTCGATCTCACCCCGCATATGGACTCGCAGCTGCGCGTCGAGGTTGGACAACGGCTCGTCCATGAGGAATACCTGCGGCTTGCGGATGATCGCCCGCCCCATCGCGACCCTCTGCCGCTGCCCACCTGAAAGCTGCTTCGGGCGCCGGTCCAGCAGCTCCTCGAGACCCAGGAGCTGCGCGGTCTCGTGGACGCGCTCCTTGATCTCGTGCTTCGGCCTCCGCGCGAGCTTGAGGCTGAACGCGATGTTCTGGGCGACCGTCATGTGCGGGTACAGGGCGTAGTTCTGGAACACCATCGCGATGTCGCGGTCGCGCTCGAGCACGTCGTTCATCCTTACCCCGCCGATGTACAGGTCTCCGGAGGAGATGTCCTCGAGCCCGGCGATCATCCGGAGCGCAGTGGTCTTGCCGCAGCCCGAGGGGCCGACGAGCACGAGCAACTCGGCCTCCGCGATCTCGAGCGAGAGCTCCTTCACGGCCTCGAAGCCGTTCGGGAACCGCTTGCCGAGCTTGTCGAGGACGATCTCGGCCATCTTTCAGCCTTTCAGCGCTCCCGCCATGAGGCCGCGCATGAAGTAGCGGCCGAGAAGGATGTACACGATCAGCGTCGGGAGCGACGCGATAAGAGCGGCCGCCATCTGCACGTTGTACGGGGTCACGATGGATCCGGTCGTGTTGTTGAGCGCGACCGTGACGGGCCACGAGGCCGGGTCGGTGACGATGAAGACCGCGAAGAGGAAGTCGTTCCAGATCGACGTGAACTGCCAGATCGCGGTGACGACGAAGGCGGGCGCGGAAACAGGGAGGACGACCGACCAGTACGTGCGCAGCATCCCCGCACGGTCCATGCGGGCAGCCTCGATCAGGTCCTCGGGGATGGTCGCGTAGTAGCTACGGAAGATGAGCGTGGTGATCGGAATGCCGTAGACGATGTGGGCGAAGACGAGCCGCGGGATCCCGTCCGGGAAGTCGACATCGATGAAGATCTGGGTCAACGGGATCATCACCGCCTGGTAGGGGATGAACATCCCGAAGAGCAGGAACAGGAATACGACGTCGGAGCCCGGAAACCGCCAGCGGGAGAGGACGAAGCCGTTCAACGAACCGAGGATCGTCGAGATGAGCGTCGCCGGGATGACGAGCTTGAGGCTGTTCTTGAGGTAGGGAAAGAGCCCGAACTGGTCGCTGTTCCACGCCTCATTCCACGCATCGAGTGTCCACACCTGCGGCAGCGCCCAAGCGCGGCTGGGGTCGGCCTCGATTCCGCCCTTGAAGCTCGCTACGAGAAGCACGTAGACGGGCATGAGGACTATGGCCGCCGCGAACACGAGCGCTGCGTACTTCAGGATCTGAGCCTGACGCTGCCTGCGCCGCCTCGCCCGGACCTTCGGCTGGACGGCAACGGTCGCGCTCGTCATATCCGCCGCTCCGAGCGCACCGTGTACACGAGGTAGGGGACCACGAGGACGGAGATCCCGAGCAGTAGGAGTGTCGCGATCGCCGCGCCCTTCGCGTAGTCGCGAGAGTCGTAGATGAGGATCCACATGTACACGGCCGGCGTCTGCGTGATGAGCTGCTTCCCGCCGATCGCCACGACCAGGTCGAAGACCTTGATCGAGATGTGGCCGAGGATGATCAGCGCCGACAGTGTCACCGGCGTCAGGTGTGGGAAGACCACGTGCCGGTACACGCGCCATTCCGAGGCGCCGTCCATACGTGCCGCCTCGCGCAGCTCCTCCGGGACCCCGCGGAAGCCGGCAAGGTAGAGCGCCATGATGTACCCGGAGAGCGCCCATACCGCGGGCAGGGCGAGTGCCGCGGCCCCCCAGTCCTCCCCGAGGAACCAGTCGTTGCGGAGGAACCCGAGCCCGAGCTTGTCGAAGAGCAGGTTGAATCCCGTCGAGCGGTCTCCGGGCGCCGGGTTCATGAGCCAGCGCCAGACGACGCCCGCGGCGATGAACGAGACGGCCATCGGGAAGAGGTAGATCGCCCGGAAGACACCCTCGCCCTTGACGCCCTTGTCGAGGAGGAAGGCGAGAAACGCCCCCATGAGCAGCGCTCCCACGACGAAGGCGACGGTAAAGAGGATCGCGTGGTGTAGACCGATGATCCACGCCGGATCGGTGCTCAGGCTCTCCGGCTGCGTGCCCGTGGCGACCGCGCGGGCGAACTCCCCGACCTCACCGGTCTCGGCGGGGAACAGCTCCGAGTAGGCGCCCGTGTCGAAGCCCGACGACTCCTCCGCCTGCCGCCAGTCGGAGAGCGAGACCTTGACGTTCCAGCCGATCAGGCCGTAGACGAAGACGGCCACGAGCAAGATCGACGGGGAGACCAGGAGCAACCCTGGTCCCCACCGTCGAATTTTCCTCATCGCGCGACCTCAGGGGTCACGGACCTGAGCGTGTTCGTCTTGGTTGCCCGATACCTCCTACGAGTGCTTCCTCGCCGCCGCCACGAGCGCGGTCTGGAACCTGGCCACGTTCTTGTTCTGCAGGTAGAGGCCAGTTGCCGTACCGACATCGGTCATCCAGGGGAGCGAGGCGACGACGCCGTGTGCGAGCGAGCCCGCGAGCCTGTCGGTCTTCCACTGCGTAAGGGCCCACTTGAGATACGTGCCGTAGAGCTTCGGATTCGCGTCCTTTCGCGCGGGAATCGAGCCCTTCAAGGGGTTGAACGCGTTCTGCGCCGCCCTGCTACCGACGAGGCCGAGCCACTCGACCGCCTCCGCTTGGTGTGGCGCACCCTTGGGCAGCGTGAAGCCGTCCGAGAGCCAGTCGTAGATCCCCGACGTGCCCGGCACCGCGGTCCAGCCATAATCGCGGAGCGGCTTCAGACCGAAGTTGCCGCCGCTTTTCGACCCACTGAAGAGGCCGTTCTGCCAGTCGCCCATGACGTTGAAGGCGGCCTTGCCGTCGGCCACGAGCTTTCCGGCGTCCTGCCAGCTGAGCGAAGCGGCGTCCGAGTTCGTGTAGCCGAGCAGGGTGTTGTAGCGGTTGAGAGCCGTTGTGACCTTGGCGCTCTGCCAGCGCTTTGCTGAGTTCGGCGTGAACAGCGCGGCATAGCCCCTCGGGCCGAGTGTGCCGATCATCACCGTCTCCAACAGGTGGACCGCCGTCCACTGCTCGCCCATCGAGAGCGGGACGAGGCCAGCGTCCTGGGCCTTCTGCAGCGCGGCCATGAACTGTGCCCACGAGTAGCTCGTGTTCATGTTCGGGGGCTTGATCCCGGCCTGCCTCAGGGTCTTCGGGTTGAACCAGAGGACGTTCGCCCGGTGGATGTTCACCGGCACCGACCACAGCTTGCCCTGGTACCGGATCTGGCTGATGAGCGACGCGGGCATCACCTTGGCGAACCCGAACTGCTTGTAGATGAAGTCGACCGGAACGATCTGCTTGGCCTTGATGTGGTCGGTGAGCTCGGCACCCGCGTGCCACTGGAACGTGTCGGGCGGGTTGCCAGCTGCCAATCGTTGTGCCAGCACGGCTTTGGCGTTCGACCCCGCGCCGCCGGCCACGGCCTCGTTCTTGACCTTGCAGTCGGGATGCGCCTTGTTCCACATGTTGATGAGCCTCGCCAGCCCGTCGGACTCACCGGGACCGGTCCACCACGAGAAAACCGAGAGCTGACACGCCTGGGTGCTCGTGACCTGGTTACCGAATCCCGAGGCCGGAACGACGAGCGCAACTGCCGCTGCGACGAGTGCTGCAGCGAGCACCGTCCGGCGCGACACGCGCCCGAACCGGCCTCGCCTTGTTCGTCCGGACATTGTTCCCTCCTGTTCTGGTGTGGCCCTGCCGGCGACGAGTCAATTAGATCACTCGGGCGCTGTCAAGCGTGTTTTTCCACAACCCTGACCCGCCGTCGCCGTCAGCCCGCACGAACGTCGAGTCGGCCGGTGCCATCGGCCGCGTGGCATACGAACGGCTGGGCGACGAGACCCGTGAGCGTCAGGTACCGCGTTCTCGTCGCCTCGACGAGTCCCGCGATGTCGTCGACGTCGCAGACGGCGACGACGGAACCGCCGAAGCCGGCGCCCGTGAGGCGCGCCCCGAGCGCGCCGGCCTCGATGAGAACGCCCACGAGAGTGTCGAGCTCGGGAGTCGACACTCGGAAGTCGTCACGGAGACTCGCATGGCTCGCAGTCATGAGCTCGCCCAAGCGCGAGAGATCCTGCTCCTTGAGCGCACGGACGCTCTCGAGGACGCGCTCGTTCTCCGAGACCACGTGGCGGCCGATCGGATCGTTCTCGACCTCACTCGGAGTGGCATCGCGCAAGGCAGGAACACCGAGCGCGCGGGCCAGCGCCTCACACCTCCGTCGCCGCTCGGCGTACGCGCTCGAGGCGAGCGAGCGCTCCTGCCCCGAGTAGACGGCCAGAACCCCGAGGCCCGGTGGGAGGCGTACTTCCCGAATCTCGAGCGACCTACAGTCGATGAGCAAGGCAGAGTCCGCGCGTCCTGCGGCCGAGATCAACTGGTCCATGATTCCGCACGGCACGCCCGTGGCTCGTTCCTCGGCCGCGCGACAGGCGAGGGCGAGCTCGACCGGCTCCCAGCTCCAGTCCGCGATGCCGGCGAGCGCGACTCCGCACGCGACCTCGAGTGCCGCGCTCGACGAGAGGCCGGAGCCGAGCGGGACGTCCGACGCGAGCATCGCTTCCATGCCCACTGGTGGGCGCCCGCGCGCCGCCAGCTCGGCGACGACGGCGGCGACGAGCCGCCCCCAGGCTGATCCCATGCTCTCGACCGGCGTCGTCCCGTCGGGCGCCAGCTCGATCGTCTCGCCGACGTCGAGCGACGTGACCCGGACCCGGCGGGCCCCGCGAGCAGCGACGACGCAGTCGCGGTCGACGGCCATTGGCAGAACGAACCCGTCGTTGTAGTCCGTGTGGTCGCCGATGAGGTTGACGCGCCCCGGCGCACGGAACCAGTGGACGTCGTCGTGTCGCCCGACCTCGGCCCCGACGCGCTCCGCGGCCCTTGTCACGAGTTCTCGTCGCTCAGCTCAGCCCGTGACCTCGAAGTCGCCGCTCATCGTCGACGCATGTGGATCGCACTGATAGTGGTAGGTCCCCGCCACCAGGGTGATGTCGTACTCCTGGTCCTCCTGACCGCCGACCTCGCTCATGACGTCGACGCCGGATCCCGTCAGGTGGAAGTTGTGGATGTCGGTCTGGTCGACGATCTGGAGGGTGTAGTCACCGGCGGGGAGACTCGTGACGTTGGTCCCGTCCTCGGTCGTCAGCGTGATCGTGAAGGCGTCCGACGCGACGCTGCCGATCAGCTTCGTACCGGTGGCGCCTCCTCCGGTGTCGGTCGTCGTCTCGGTCGCCGTCGTGTCCGTTTCGGCGGTCTCGTCGCCACCTCCGCAGCCGGCCGCAGCCAGCGCAGCGACCGCGAGTCCGACGACGAGCGCGATTCGTGTTCTCGACATACGTCCTCCTCTCGCTGGGTCGACCCGACCATACGTGAACCGACCCGGAGTGGTTCACCTACTACAGTCGCGTGGTGGACGTACGCGAGCTCGCGCCTGGCCTCTGGCGGTGGACCGGCTACCACGAGGAGTGGAAGGAGGACGTCGGCTGCGTCTACTGCAAGACGGAGGACGGCATCGTGCTCATCGACCCGCTCGTTCCACCCGAGGATTCCACGCGCTTCCTCGACACGCTCGATCGCGAAGTCGCGAGCCAGGGGGTGCACATCCTCGTCACGATCTTCTGGCACACGCGCAGCAGCGCGTCGCTCCGCGAGCGGTACGGCGCCCGGATCTGGGCGCCCACGTCCGCTCGTGCCGCGGTCACACGGCGGTCGGGCGTCGTCACCGATGCCTTCAAGCCCGGCGACCGACTTCCGGGCGGGATCGAGGCATTTCGTACGGCGCGCAGGACCGAGGTCGTGTACTGGATCCCGGAGCACGGAGCGCTCGTGCCCGGCGACGTCCTTCTCGGGGACGGGCACGGAGGCGTGCGGATGTGCCCGGAGTCCTGGCTCCCCGAGAGGACGACTCATTCGGTTCTCGCCGAGTCGCTGCGGCCCCTGGCGGACCTCGCCGTCGAACGCATCCTCGTCTCCCACGGCGAACCCGTGCTTCGCGACGGCCGCGCGGCTCTCGCCGCCGCCATCGCCTCTACATAGACTCGAAGCCGTGCTCTGGCCGTGGATGCTCGTCGCGGCGGTCGCCCTGCTCGCGATCCTTCTCGGGCTCGGCTACAACAGGCTCGTTCGGCTGCGGAACGAGGCAGATACGGGCTGGGCGAACATCGACGTGCAGCTCCAGCGCCGTGCCGACCTGATCCCGAACCTCGTCGAGGCCGTTCGCGGCTACGCCGCCCACGAGCGCGCCGTGTTCGACGAGGTGACCAAAGCGCGAGCCGCGCTCCAGCACGCAGGCACGCCGGGTGCCGCCGCGGACGCGAACGAGGGTCTCAGCGCGGCACTCGGACGCCTGTTCGCCGTCGCCGAGGCGTACCCCGAGCTCCAAGCGTCAGAGAACTTCCTCGGGCTCCAGGAGGATCTCACCGACACGGAGGACAAGATCAGCGCTGCCCGTCGCTACTACAACTCGACGGTCATGCACTTCAACACCGCGATCCAGAGCATCCCGTGGCTGCTGGTCGCCAGGCCGTTCGGCTTCAGAGCCAAGGAGTTCTTCTCCGCGCAGGGCGACACCGCGCCGCCACAGGTGTCGTTCTCCCGGGCGACGTGACGCTCCAGCAGCAGATCCGCTCGAACCGTTTCCGCAGCGGGATCGTCGTCTTCGGCTTCGTCCTGCTCCTGCTCGTGCTCGCCGGTCTCGTCGGGCTCGCACTCGATTACTCGCTCGGTGTCGTCGCGCTCGCCGTCGCCGTCGTCTACGGCGTGTTCGCCCTCCTGCGCTCGCGGAGCATGGTCGCGAGGATGACGGGCGCTCGGGAGCTCGGAGACGCCGACCTGAAGCCGCTGCGCAGGCTCGTCGAGAACGTGTCCATCGGAGCCGGACTGCCGGTGACGCCCGAGGTGCGAATCGTCGACGACCCCGCGCCGAACGCCTTCGCTGCCGGTCTCCGGCCGAAGTCAAGCTACGTCGGCGTGACGACGGGGCTCCTGAGGGCGATGCCGAAGCGAGAGCTCGAGGCCGTCCTCGCCCACGAGGTGTCGCACATCCGGAACCGCGACACGTACCTGATGACGATGGCGGTCGTCTTCGCCGGTGTCATCGCGCTGCTCGCGGACATCGGCTTCCGCGCCCTCGCCTACGGCGGACGCTCCCGAAAAGGCGGCGCGCTCGTCGCGATCCTCGCGATCGTGGGTTTCGTCCTCGCGCCGTACGCCGCGCTTCTCCTGCGCATGAGCCTCTCCCGACGGCGCGAGTTCCTCGCCGACTCGGGCGCAGCCGAGATCCTCAACGACCCGGAGGCGATGGCGCTGGCGCTGCGACGCCTCGAGCTCGACCCCACGACCGTCCGCTACTCTGACGCCTCGACGGCGCATCTCTGGGTCGAGAGCCCTTCGGAGCGCGTGGACTGGAGGCGATCTGGGATCCTCGAGTTCTCGAGCTGGTTCAACACGCACCCGCCGATGCGCGCCCGAATCGCCGCACTGGAGGAGGCGGGCGGATTCCGGCTTCCGGAGCGGCTTTCGGCCGAAGAGCCCTTCGCCGTCGAGCTCGGCCTCGTGTAGGACGTTTCCGCAAACTGGACGAAGAGTGAATAACCCGACTCAGCTTCTACCCCAATCGGGTCGATAATGGACGTGCCGTGAAAGGTCTTCGCATCGGCCGTCGCCGAGGGCGCTCGAGCGCGCCTACGAGCTCGCCCGTCGAGATTGCGCTGACTCCAGCGCTCAAGGACGAGCGCTGGCACGTCCCGGACCACTTCAACTTCACGCGCGACGTCGTCGAGGTACTCGCCCGAGATCCGAAGCGGCGCGCCCTGACCTCGCTGGGCAAGGACGGCGTCATCGAGCCGCGGTCGTTCATGCAGATCTCCGAGGGAGTCACGCGCTGGGCCTCGATCCTGCGCGAGCACGGCGTTCGACACGAGGACCGGGTCGTGGTTCTCGCGGACAGCGGCCTCGAGTGGCTCGAGGTCGTCCTCGCCGTCATGAAGGTCGGTGCCATCACGGTTCCCTGCGCACCCACCCTGACCGCCGCCGCGCTCGAAGTTCGGATCTCCGCCACCGAACCCGCGCTCCTCGTGGCCGAGCGCTCCGTGCAGCCCGCGATCGAGCAGATGACCTTCACGGCCGACGTCCACTACCTCGACGACGGTCCCGCGCGTCGCGCGTCGGACGTTCCCGAAGAGTCGCCTACGCATAACACGTCGTCCCGCGATCTCGCTTTCGTCTTCTCGACTCCCGGCACGGCAGGCGCATCGAAGGGCGTCGCGCACACACATGCATCCGTCTTCGCTTCTCGAGTCGCCGCCGCGCATTGGCTCGACGCGGGCCCGGGCGATGCCGTCTGGTTCCCTGTTCCGTGCGACTCTGCGCACGCGGTGTGGAACGCGCTCGTGGGGCCGTGGTCGTGCGGTGCCGAGGTCGTCCTCGACCACGGGGAGTTCGACGCGCGCGAGCGGCTCGACCTGCTCTACCGGCTCGGCCCCACGATCGTCTGCCAGTCGCCGGCCGAGTACCGAGCGCTCGCCGGGCTACGCGAGCTCGAACGGTATCGCTCGCCGCGCCTGAGGCGCCTCGTCTCGACGGGTGACTACCTGGAACCCGAGATCGTCGAGGCGTTCGAGGAGCGCTGGGGTATGACGATCCACGACGGCTACGGCCAGACCGAGACGAACATCGTCGTCGCGAACAGTGCGGAGAGCGACCTCAGGCCGGGCTCGCTCGGGCGGGCGTTGCCCGGTCATCACGTCGCGATCATCGACGCCGAAGGAAACGAGCTGCCCGTAGGGATCGAGGGAGATCTCGCCGTACGAGGGCGCCCACCGACGTTGTTCGCCGGCTACTGGGAGTCGCCCGAGGAGACGAAGAGCGCATTCCGCGGCGACTGGTACCTGACAGGGGACGTCGCGAGGACGGACGAGGAAGGGTACTTCTGGTTCGTCGGTCGCGCCGAGGACGTGATCACGAGCAGCGGCCGGACCTTCGGACCGTATGACGTCGAGCGCGTGCTCCGCGAGCACCCGGCGATCTCTGTGAGCGCGGTGATCGGTCTTCGCGATCTGCAGCGAGGTGGGCAGTTCGTCCGTGCGTACGTCGTTCTCGCTCGCGGCGGGGAAGGCTCGGCCGAGCGCGAGGCCGAGCTTCGTCAGTTCGTCGGGGAAGCGCTGCCGGAGCAGCAGATCCCCCGTGAGATCGTCTTCGTCGATGAGCTTCCGACCGTTCGCGGGCAGGTGAGTCGTCACCTGCTTCGCGAACACCCGGTCGGCGGCCGTCCGCTTTGGGAACAGCCACAGGCGACAGAGACCGAGACGGAGCCGACGGTCGTCGCGACGGAGCCGCCTCCACCGCAGGTCGTCGCAGAGGCAGCACCGGCCGTCGAGTCGGAGCCGATCGCGACTCCCGCGCAGGAGTCGGAACCGCAACCCGTCGAGCCCCCACTGGTTGCGTCGGAGCAGCTCGTCGAGGCGATTCCAGCGCGCCCGGACGAGCCGGATTCGGTCGTCCTGCCGAGCTTCGAGCCCGTCGCCGAGCCGGTACCGGTGCCCACGCCGGAGCCGGAGCTCGAGCCCGTCGCCGAGGCTTCCCCCCTGCTCGAGCCGCAGGAGCCGGAACCGCAGATCGAGCCCGTCGTAGAGGTGTCTCCTCAGCCCGAGCCCGAGCCCGAGTCGATCGTTCGCGAGCCACAGCCCGAGCCGGTGGCCGAAACGGCCCCTGCTCTCGCTTCAGAGCCGCTCGAGACCCGGCCCGAGCCGGAGCACGTGCCCGTGCACACGCCCGAATTCAGCAGCGCGCCCGAGCCAGCGCCGCTGCCTAACTACGTCGTCGAGCCCCCAGAGCACGAACCGGCAGAGCTGCCCGTCGAGCCCGCGCCCGAACCCGAACCGGTCGCGTCGATCGCCCCGGAACCGCTGCCCGACTTCATCATTCCTCCCGGAACGACCGAACCGCCGCCACCGCCGCCGGCTCCCGAGCCGGAGGACGAAGTCGATCTCGGCCCACTGCCGGACTACGTCGTCGACCCGGACCGGCCGCGAGGTCCGACGCTCCCCGAGCCCGAGTGGTCAGCACCCCTACCGACGCCGAAGCCTCTTGTCGAGGCATCCGGGAAGCCCGATGCCGGCACCTCCAGCGGTCTGCAGTTCCCCTCCGCTGCGAGCTTCCCCGCGCCGCGATCCGATGAGGATGGCGAGGCCGAGTTCGGACGCGATGCGCCCAAAGCTCCCCGCGGGCGATCCGCGGCCGGAGGGGACAGGCCCAAGCGCGTGAGATCGCGCCAGGCGGAACCGGGTGACGAGTCGGAGGAGGTCAGCTGGATGGAGGGTCTCTCGAATCGGCTCAGCGCTTACAGCCTCGCCGCGGACGAGGCGGAGCCTCCTACCGAGCCGAAGAACGACGACCCCGAAGACGCAGACGCATCCAGCTGACGGGTACGTTTGGGCATGGACCAGGCGGCGGTGAGCCTGCTGCGCTGGCTGCGCAGGCAGCTCCGGCAACCGACCCCTCAGCGTGAGCATCTGGAAGCCGCCGTCGCCAACGACGACCCCGCGGAGGTTCGACGGCTCGTCGGGCTGATCCCGTTCACGACGGTGCAGCGCCGCCACGTCGAGGGCCTCATCGCGCGCTGGGAGGAGGGTCGTGCCGGCCGCTGAGAACGAGGCGATCGTCCGGAAGATCTTCGATGCCTTCGCGCGCAAGGAAGGACTCGCGCTCCGGGGCCTTTTCGCCGAGGACGCCGTCTGGACCGTGCCCGGCCGGGGCGCCATGGCCGGCGTCTACCGAGGCCGCGAGAGCATCTTTCGGTTCCTCGCGCGGCTGCCGAAGGAGACCGACGGGACGTACGGCTCCGAGCTTCTCGACGTTCTCACGAGCGGCGGGCGAGCGGCCGCGCTCTATCGCGCACGCGGGACGAGACATGGACGGACGCTCGAGCTCGACCAGGTGCTGCTGTGCACGATCGACGGGGGGCTCGTCCGGGAGGTGCTCGCTCTCCCGAGCGACCCGGAAGCCTTCGAGGTGTTCTGGGCGTAAAGTCGAACGCTGCCGCGGAGGCAGCCTGCCGAGCCCGCTACCCGTGCTCCCAGGCGAGGCCGGCGGCGAGCACGACCTCGTCCCGTGGTGCGATCAGCTGCATGTTCCCGATAGCCAGCCCGGCCCAGCCAATCATGTTCACCCAGCGTAGGTAGGACGAGATCGTGAGCCGAACGTCCTTCTCGGGCACGTCATCCGCAGGCAACTCGATCGTCACGCACGGGCTGACGTAGAGGTCGACGTCCGGCTCGTACCCACGCCAATCGCGCACGGCCGCGTAGGCGCGCTCGAGATCGGCTGGATCGACCTGCTGTGCGGCCTCGAGCTTCGTCCGAATGACTGCTCCGTACTCCTCCGCTCGTGAGGGGAAGGTGGCGCGGTGCGAGGTCGCCGCCTCGTTGTCGAAGAGCGGCCAGGTGTTCGCGACCGGCTCGGGAATCCGGCTCTCGACGACACGCGCACCGAGCCGCTCGAGGTCGGCGGCCCACTGCTCGGCGAGGTCGCTCGGCTCCGGGACGTAGCTGCCGCCCACCGCAGGCGCCCCTCGCAGAAGGCCGATGGTGCGGCCTGCGAGACGCGGCTCGGGGATGGAGCGCTCGGTCAGCACCGACCACATCAGCGTCACGTCCTCGACGCTCCGTGCCATCGGCCCGGCCGTGTCGAGGGTGGGACAGAGGGGGAAGACGCCGTCCAGAGAGATGAGGCCCCATTGCGGCTTCAGCCCCACGACCTCGCAGGCCGCCGCCGGAAGACGGATCGAGCACCCCGTGTCGGTGCCGAGCGCGAGGTCGCAGAGGCCCGCCGCCAGCGCAGCCGCTGAGCCGCTCGAGGATCCGCCCGTCGTCTTGCCCTCGTGAACCGGGTTACGACAGGTCTCGTAGAAGTCGCTTTGGCCGAGAACGCTCCAGGCGAATTCGGGAAGGTGCGTCTTGCCGACGAGAACGGCGCCCGCATCGAGCAAGCGCTGCACGGCCGTCGCATTCCGCTCGGGGACATGCTCCGCGTAGATGCCCGAGCCGTACGTCGTTCGGATGCCGGCTGTGTCGAAGAGATCCTTCACACCGAGCGTCCGCCCCGAGAGCGGCCCCGGGCCGGTCTCGCTCGGCTCGACGCGAGTGATGAAGGCATTCCAGGAATCGGCGCTCACTGCGGGACGGACGGTACGCCAAGTGGCAATCTGTCGCCAGGTCGTCGACAGCGCCAGCACGAACACGTGCGATCGCTTCGCGTGGTCATCAGAATCGACTCGAATGACGGGATCGAAGACGTTCGTCGCGCTGCTCCGAGGAATCAATGTCGGCGGCAGGAGCCTCATCGCGATGGCCGACCTACGGGCATTGCTCTCCTCGCTCGGCCTCGAGGACGTCGTGACCTACATCCAGAGCGGAAATGTCGTCTTCCGAAGCCCGGTCGACGATGAAACGGAAGTCGCGGCGAAGATCGAGCGGGAGATCGCGGGAGCTTTCGACGTCAGCCCTTCGGTGCTCCTGCGAACACCCGGTGAGCTCGAGACGATCGTCGCGTCCAATCCCTACCTGACGCGCAAGGCCGAGCTCTCGAAGTTGCACGTCGTCTTCCTCGAGCGTGCTCCCGCGACGAGCGCTGCTGCCGCGCTCGACCCGGAGCGATCGCCGCCCGACGAGTTCACCCTCCGCGGACGAGAGATCTTCCTCCATCTGCCGCACGGTGCAGGCCGGTCGAAGCTCACGCTCGACTACTTCGAGCGTGCTCTCGAAGTCCGCGGGACGCAGCGCAACTGGAACACGCTGCTCAAGCTCATCGCGCTCGCACGCGGCTGATTCAGCGCATCAACATCCCGCCGTTGATATCGAGTGTCGCGCCGGTGACGTAACCGGCGTCGTCGGAGACGAGGAACGAGACGAGCGCGGCGACCTCCTCGGGCCATCCGAGGCGGCCGACCGGGATCACGCTCACCATCTGGGCGAGCTCGGCGGGCGGGAGCGCGTGCGCGAGCGGCCCGTCGATCGCGGCGGGCGCGACGGCGTTCACGGTCACGCCATGGGCCGCGAGCGCCGTCGCAGCGCGGCGCGTCAACGCGACGATGGCTGCCTTCGACGCCGCGTAGTGAGCACCGGATGCGCCACCCGCCGTCTGGCCGGCGTCGCTCGTGACGTTGACGATGCGGCCAGAGCCTCTCTCGCGCAGGTACGCGCCCACGACGCGGCAGCCGAGGTACGTACCGCGCAGGTTGGTCGCGAGTACGTCGTCCCATTCGTCGAGATCGATCTCCCAGAAGGAGCGGAACTCGGTTCGGGCCGCGTTGTTGACGAGGACGTGTACCTCGTCGCCGAGCCTTTCGCAGACGGCGTCGAGCGTTTGCTCCCACGAGTCGGGCTCCCGCACGTCGTGCTCGATGCCGAGTGCGCCGTCACCCAGCTCACCGGCCACCCTGCGAACGCCCGCGGCGTCGAGGTCCGTGAGCGCAACGCGGTATCCGGCGGAGTGAAGCCGCAGCGCGATCGCCTCGCCGAGGCCGCGTGCGGCCCCGGTTACGATCGCGACCCGAGTCACTCGACCTCGACGTGGATGCGCTGCTTCGCGTCCTTGAGGAAGCCGCCCCCGCGCTGCGCGCGCACGGCGAGGATCTCGGCGAGGATGGCGAGGGCCGTCTCCTCCTGCGTATCGGCGCCGACGTCGAGCCCGCAGGGGCCCATGATGCGCTCGATGTCCGTCTCGGCGACGCCCGCCTCGAGCAGCCGCTCTCTCCTTCGTTCCTGATTCCTGCGCGAGCCGAGCGCGCCGATGTAGAACGCCTCCGTCCGGAGTGCGCCGATGAGCGCGGGTTCGTCGAACTTGTCGTCGTGCGTGAGAACCACGATCGCCGTCTGGTGGTCGGGTTGCACCTGCGCGAGCGCCTCGTCCGGCCATTCCACGATGAGCTCGTCGGCCGAGGGGATGCGCTCGGGTGTGGCGAACTTCCCGCGCGCGTCGGCCACGATCACGTGCCAGCCGAGGAGCTTCGCGCCGCGACACAATGCCTCTGCAGTGTCGACTGCGCCGTAGACGAACAGCCGCGGCGGCGGGCCGTACCACTCGGCGAACACCTTCGTGCCGTCTTCGAGCGTCAGCAGTCGGTTGCGCCCTCGCCGGATGAGCTCGTCGAACTGCACAACGGCCTCGTCGAGACCCTCTCCTACGCGCTCACCGGACTCGAGGACGAGGACCTTCGTGCCGACGCCGCTCCCCTCGACCGCGGTGAAGAGGATCCCACGTGCCTCGGACTCACGAAGCTCCGCGAGCTCGTGTAGGAGGCTCATGTCGAAAGTCCGCTTCG
>DATIBA010000229.1:0-3415 GCA_035457765.1 Gaiellaceae bacterium | reverse complement strand
GTGTACGACTCCGACGGAACGATCGTGTACGAGCTCCCGTCGCGCGTCGATGGCTGAGGCGTCTGCCTGCACTCGGGCGAGCCGGGAGAGCGCTCGTGCCGAGGCGCGGTCGACGAGAGCGCTCGCAGGCCCAGCCCCGGTCGCCGTCCTCGTCGCGATTCTCGTGGTCGGCGCGGCTCTCCGCCTCGCAGGGAACGACTGGGACAGTGGCGCTCATCTCCATCCGGACGAGCGCTACCTGAGCATCGTGGCCGACAACGTCGACTGGCCGTCCTCGGTGGGGGGCTACTTCGACGTCGAGCGCTCGCCGCTCTCGCCCTACAACACCGAGCCGGGCCGAAGTTACGTCTACGGCCAGCTCCCGCTCGGCGCGACGAAGGCCGTCGCGGCGATGCTCGGGCGTGACAACTACGACGAGCTCCATCTCGTCGGTCGCAGGCTGTCGGCGATCCTCGACGTCGCGTCGATCGTCCTCGTCTTCCTGATTGGATCGAGGCTTCTGCTGCCCTTCGGACGCAGGGCTGCGATCTGGGGCGCCATGCTAGGGGCCGCGCTCTACGCGCTGAGTGTCCTGGCCATCCAGTTCTCTCACTTCTTCACGGTCGAGTCGTGGCTCGTCGCCAGCACGTTGCTCGCCTTCTACCTCGCAGTCCTCGTCGGGCGGCGGTCGCTCGACGCGGGTCGCACGGGCTCTCTCGCGCTCCTCGCCGGGACCGGCTCCGCGGTCGCCCTCGCCGCTGCGTCGAAGGCGAGCGGTCTGCTCGTCCTCCTTCCCGTCCTCATCGCGCTCGTGCTGCGCCCGGGCGGCGGGCTGGACCGAATGACGAGATCTCTCTCGATGGTCGGCTCGTTTCTCGCAGTCGCACTCGCCGGCTACCTCACGTTCCGCCTCGTCTCTCCGTACGCGTTCGCCCATTCGGGTTGGTTCGATCTCCGGCCGAGCCCGGACTACCGCGCCGCGCTCGATGCGCAGCAGCGGGCGATCGGGGGCGAGTTCCTGTACCCGCCCGCATACCAGTGGCTCCTTTCGGAGCCCTTCGTCGACCCACTCCGGAACTTGCTCGTCTGGGGCCTCGGCATCCCGCTCGGCATCGCCGCCCTGTTGGGAGTGCTCTGGCTGCTCGTCGACGCGACGAACCGGGTCCGGCGTGGGGTGGACGGCGGCGAGACGTCACAGGTCGTGCTCGTCCCGCTCATGCTGCTCGCGTTCGTCCTCGTGACGTTCGTGTACTTCGGATCTCGCTTCGCGCACTCGATCAGGTACCTCGTGCCGATCGTGCCCTTCCTCTGCATCTCGGCAGCGTTCGCGGTCGTCGCGCTCCACCGCCGCAGCCGGGGCGTCGCTCTGGCGGTCGGCGCCGCAGTGGTGGCGGGGACGCTCCTCTATGGTGTGTCCTTCGAGCAGATCTACCGCCGTCCCCACACGCGTGTCGTTGCCTCCGAGTGGATCAACGCGAACGTTCCCGTGGGGTCGTCGATCGTGAACGAGCACTGGGACGATGCGCTTCCGGTCGGTGCGCCACCGGGCCGCTACCGCCTGAGCGAGCTCCCGGTCTTCGACCCGGACGACGAGTCGAAGCTGCGGAAGCTCTACGACGGGCTCTCCGGCGCTGACTACTACGTGCTCAGCTCACCCCGTGCGTCGGCGACGATCGGGAAGCTTCCCGAGCGGTTTCCGCTCATGTGGCGCCTCTATCGCCTCGTCGAGGAAGGGCGGCTCGGCTTTCGGCGGGCCGCGTCGTTCACGTCCTATCCGGGACTTGTCGGCGTCGAGCTCGTCGACCGCGGCGCGGAAGAGGCATTCTGGGTCTACGACCACCCGCCCGTCGCCATCTACGAACGCGTCGCGGCGGTGTCGTACCCGCGCTTCCGCGAGGCGCTGTGCTCCTACGGATCAGCCCCGGGCTGTGTTCGAAGCCGGTAGATGCTCGTGCCTTCGTTCCGATAGACGAGGTCCCAGAAATCTCCTTCTCGCGCCGCCCACTTCTGCTGGCCCCGAGGGAAGTACGCGCGCTCGAGCTCACCCACGACGAGGTACTCGGCGCCGTAGCGCCGGAGGAGCCGGTAGGCGCGATCCGCGTCTCGCGTGCGGTAGGCCTCCTGGACGTCGGCGATCCGGCTTTCGATCGCCTCCGGCGTCGCGCCTCCACGTTGTTGGCGCTGGTGGAAGTCCCAGCCCACGATCGCCGGGTTTCCCGTGAACATCGCGAAGCGGCTCCCCCAGCCGTAGAGCGTCGGCGAGGTGTTGAGCTCTGCGACGACGGGCGACCCTTCGACGTTGTCGAGCATCCACCGGATCGCCCCGAGATCGTTCGCGAGCATCAACTTCCTGCCCTTGTCCGAGTGGACGGCCTTGGTCATGAACGCGCTTCCGTCGAGCGTCGGGCCGACCGAGGTGTCGAATCGATGGTCGATCCTGGCGCTCGTGGCGAGAGCCGGGTAGAGAAGGGCCGCAGCGAAGAGCAGGACGGCGGCACTCGACCAGGCGATGCGAACCTCCCGCGCGGCATGACGGAGTGCGTCATGGGTCACGAGGGCCGAGACGGCGGCGGCGAGCCCCCACACGACCCACACCTGCAGGTAGGTCTTGAAGACGGTGTTCGCGCGGCCGATGTCGATGTCCTGGACTACGACGTACTCGACGGCGAGCGTCAGGAGGAGCCCGCAGACGACGAGAACGAGCGTCATCTGCCAGAGCCGCTGGCGTGTGGCGGAGGCCCTCGGGTGCGTTCTACGTGGGACGAGGACGACGGTGAGGGCGAGGAGCGCGACGATGACCGATGCGACGAGCTCCCCGAGCGCCGCAAGGACGGCCACGGCCAGCGCAGCGAGCACCATGCCGGCCGCGCTCACGACGTAGGCGGCCGAGGGGTGGACGAGCTTCCGATGCAGGCCCAGTAGCCGACGCGGCTTCCCAGTTCGGACGACCAGTCGAAGGACTCGCGCCGCGGGCCCGATATCTCTGGCGACCGCGAGGTCGGCGATCAGCGCGCTCGTGATGAGGAAGAGGAAGAAGCCGTGAATCGTGAGGTAGTCGCCGAGCGAGGTCCGGCTACCGCGCCAGACGTCGAAGCCCGTGAACGACGAGCGGAAGTGATCGTGGAAGGGAAGGTACGCGAGGTACGCCGCTCCGACCAAAGCGATCGCGAGGGCGCCCGCGCGAACGAGCGTACGCATGTCGAGTCTGCCACGTGTCGCCCATGACCCGAACAGGAGCGCAACGGCGGCCAGCCCTTCGTACGTGGGGAAGTCCCAGGTGTTGATGACCCAGAGAGATCCGGTGATCACCGCGAGGATGAAGAAGCGGACGGCCGCGTCGAGCCGCGGCCCCGGCCTGGCATTGACGTACGCGAGCGCAAGCCCGAGAGCGGTCGCGGTGAACGGAAGCGCTATCGCGTGTGCGTGGAGGTCTGCA
>DATIBA010000228.1:0-14769 GCA_035457765.1 Gaiellaceae bacterium | reverse complement strand
CCTTCGCGACGCACCTCCTCGAAGGCGGTGCCGACCTGCGCGTCATCCAGGAGCTGCTCGGGCACTCATCGCTCTCCACGACGCAGATCTACAGCCACGTCGACGCCCGCCGGCTGCGACGGGTCTACGACCGGGCGCATCCGCGCTCGTGACGTAGAGCGCCGGGAGACCGCGCGGCCCGACTACGCGTGGCAGGGCCTGGAGCCGGTCGCGAGCGCCCGCTGCAGCTCGTTCATGCTTGCCTCGTGGGCTCGGTCGGCCTCGCTGCCGGCATCGAAGTCGTGGAGCCCGGGCCCTTCCCAGACGACGTCAGGAGTCACCCCCGGTCCGCTCACGCCGAGTCGGTAGCGCTTCCCGTGCCCCGCCGGCCGCACCTCTCCCGTGTTTGTGGTGTGCGGGACGAACCCGTAGCAGAACGTGCCGTCCGGGTTCCGCGAGACGAAGCCGTTCTCGCGGCGCCAGCCGGGCCCGTACGCCGAGTCGAGCGTGTCGAGGTAGAGGACGCGGCCGTAGCGGTCGAGCGGGTCGCCCGTCGGTGTCGTGGAGAAGCCGTGCACCGGTCGCCCGCGATACGTGAGCCGCCCGAAGAGGTGGTGCCAGCGGCCGCCGTAGCTCCAGTCGAGCCAGACCTCGAGCTTCGCGAGCGGTCCGCGCCAGTGCGAGAGCCGGAGCTCCCAGGCCCCGTGGCCCGGCTTCCACGGCGGAATCCCGAAGTTGGCCTGGTGCCTCTGCCAGCGCTGGACCGCCCAGTGCGAGCCGTCCTTCGCAGTGCACGCCGCGACGAGCCACGGAAGAGCTGGGCCTCTGTACCTGCCGCACGCATTCCTCAGCGATTTCCAGACCGGCTTGCCGGAGCTCGCCCAGCCTCCGGTGTAGTCGACGCGAAACTCGGCCTGGGTCTCCGCGGCGGCGGGACGACGGGCGTTCAGAGCGCCCCATGCCAGGACGCGCTGGGGCCGCCCGCGGGCGTGATACGTGAGCAGAGCGGTGCCCTGGCTCGAGACAGCCAGACGCTCTGACGAGGTGTTTCGCGCCAGGAGCTGAGAGGCGTGCCCGGGATCGGAGAGCACGCCCGCGGCGAGGACTGCCGCGAGCAGCGAGACGGTCGCGCAGAGGAGCCGGCGCCCGGCCGCCGAATCCGGCTCAGCGTCGTGCCTCGATCCGACCCCGACGTCGAGCGGTTCCTGCTGCTTCTCGCGGCCCGACGTTCGCCGCGGACCGTCGATGCTTACCGGCGCGACCTGGCCGCGTTTGCCTCGTTCCACGGCGGGACCATCGGCGACACGTCCGTCGAGGAGCTCGAGCGCTGGCTCGCTTCCATGCGCGCGGCCGGGCTTGCGCCTTCGACCGTGGCCCGCCGCATCTCCGCCGTTCGCTCGTATCTCCGTCACCTCGTCCTTATCGGCAGCCGGGCCGAGAACCCCGCTGCCTCGCTCAAGCTAGCGCGCCGTGCGCGCACGCTTCCACGGGCGCTCTCGCCGTCCGAGACAGAGCGCCTCATCGACGCGGCGACGGGCACGAGCCCCCGATCCCTGCGGGACCGTGCCCTCGTCGAGCTCCTCTACGGAGCAGGCCTGCGCGTGTCCGAGGCAGTCGGGCTCGAGAAGAGCAGCATCGCCCTCGACGAGCGGGTCGTCCGCGTTCTCGGCAAGGGAGAGAAGGAGCGGCTCGTTCCGCTCGGCAGGCCTGCCGCGGAGTCCGTGCGGAGGTACCTGGCACTCGGCCGTCCACACCTCGATCGCCGATATCGGCCCGAGCTCTTCCTCAACGCACGTGGCGGGGCGCTGACGCGCGCGGGAGTCTTCCTGATCCTCCGCAAGCTCGCGGACCGGGCCGGTCTCGAGCCCGGACGCGTGCACCCCCACCTCCTCCGGCACTCCTTCGCGACCCACCTCCTGGAAGGCGGAGCCGACCTCCGTTCGGTCCAGGAGATGCTGGGCCACGCCGACCTCGGGACGACGGAGCGGTACACGCACGTCTCCGACCGCCGCCGCCGCGACGTCTACTTCCAGGCCCACCCGCACGCACGGCGGAAGACGAAGCGCCCCGATCGGACGGCGTGATCTCCATCCTTGTGGCTCAGAGCCACGAGCATGGAGCGAGCGAGCCTCTGTTTCGAAGGTCAAACCTCGTCAGACTCTCGGGTCGCCCACGTCGAGCACGGCCTGCGCCTGCTCCTTGCGGTAGCGGCGCAGGCGCGACTCGATCCCCTCGTCGTCGAGCGCGAGAATCGCCGCGGCCAACAGCGCGGCGTTGACCGCGCCCGCGCGGCCGACGGCGAGCGTCGCCACCGGAATCCCGGCCGGCATCTGGACGGTCGAGAGCAGCGAGTCGAGACCGCCGAGCTGCGTCCCCATCGGAACGCCGAGCACCGGGCGCAGCGTCTTCGACGCGACGACGCCGGCGAGGTGCGCCGCGCCTCCCGCCGCAGCGATGAACACTCGCGCGCCGCGCGCCTCGACGTCCGCGACGTACTCCTCGAGCGCGTCGGGAGTGCGGTGGGCGGAGAGCACGCGCACCTCGTGCGGAATCTCGAGCTCGGCGAGCGTCACCGGTGCGTGCTCCATCGTCTCCCAGTCGGAGCGGGAGCCCATGATGACGGCGACGAGCGGGCTCACTTCGCCAGCGACTTCTTCCTGAGCGCCGCCTGCACGACGCGTGCCGTCTTCCGCAGCTCCGGGTCGGCGTCCTCGGACTCGGCGATCCCCTCGAGAAGCTGGATCGTGTCGCGCTGCGGCGTCCCGTTCTTGAGACAGATGACCCCCAGTCGCCGCACGGCGGTGTTCGGGTCGCGGGCGACGAGCTCGTGCAGCTTCGCGCGGAACGCGTTCACGTCGCCGGGGTGGTTCCGCGAGAGACCTTCGAGCGCGATGAGTGCCGACCCACGCGCCGCGGGGCTGTCGTCCTCGAGACCGCGCCGCAAGAGCTCGAGCTTCTGTCGGAACCGGAACTGCGCGATCGCCCGGTAGGCCTGCGCGCGAACGCGGTAGTCGGCGTCTCGGGCCGCCGCCTCGATCTCCTCGTCCCACTGGGTCCGGAGGACCGCCAGCGCTCGCTCGTCGCCGTCCTTCGCGAGGGCGTCAGCGTGAGCCGCCGCCTCGGCGAGCGTCATGCGAGCGAGTCGAGCGTTCGCGGCTCAGGTCCGATATAGCGGGCCGACGGCCTGAAGAGCCGTCCCGTCCTCTTCTGCTCGAGAATGTGCGCCGACCAGCCGGCGACCCGCGAACAGGCGAACATCGCGGGTGCCAGCGCAGGCGGGATTCCTGCGACGTCGAGCACGAGCGCCGAGTAGTACTCGACGTTCGTCTTCAGGGGCCGCTCGGGATGGCGGCGCTCGAGCTCGGCCAACGCCACCTCCTCGAGGCGCTCGGCGACGTCGATCTGCGGGGAGTCGAGCTCGCGCGCCGTGCGCTTGAGAATGCGGGAGCGCGGGTCCTCTGCGCGATAGACGCGATGGCCGAAGCCCATGATGCGCTTGCCCTGGTCGAGGGTGTCTCGGACCCACTTCTCGGGGTCTCCCATCGCGGCGACCTCCTCGAGCATCGGCTTGACGTACGCCGGTGCGCCGCCATGGAGCGGTCCGGAGAGCGCGCCGACGGCGGACGAGAGAGCGGCGCCGCAGTCGGCCCCGGTCGACGCCGTGACGCGCGCCGTGAAAGTGGAGGCGTTGAGTCCGTGCTCGGCGGTACAGATCCAATAGGTGTCGATCGCCTTGACGTGTCGCGGGTCGGCCTCGCCGCGCCAGCGGAGCAGGAACTTCTCGGCTGCGGTCTGGCCTTTCTCGACGACCTCGTCCGGGACGTCGTCGGTCTCCCCGTCGGCAACCCGGGCGGAGCGGGCCACGATGCCCATCATCTGGGAGGAGAGACGCCCGAGATCGATCCGGGCCTGCTCATCGGAGATCTCGTTCAGCTTCCCGAGCCTCCACTCGCCGGCGAGACGCGCGGTTTCGGCCTGGAGGTCGGCGGGTGCGTTCCCCGTGAGACCGGACGGCGCGTAGGGCTCCGGGGCGGGCATGAGAGACGAGAGGTCGTCGTCGACGAGCAGGCCCCAGACGTTCTCGTACGGGTAGCGCCCGACGAGCTCCTCGATGTCGACCCCGCGGTACCGGAGCACCCCGCCTTCGCGGTCCGGCTCCGCGATCTGCGTCTCGACCGCAACGACGCCCTCCAGCCCCGGCTTGAAGTCGGTCATCCACGCCCCTCGCCGGCCACGGCTCTCGGCCGGCGGAGCCGGCCCTCGCGGCGGCGTGACGCCGCTCGCGGCACCCGGCGCTCCGGGCCCGTACTCGAGGACCGTGCCCTCCGGCCGCGCACCGCGAGCGACGTCCGAGGAACGCGCACGGATGCCAAGCTCGGCAAAGAGCAGCTCATTCGCACGGACGCTACCTGACCGGGATTCCACAGGCGCCGTCGAGTCGCCAAGGCGACCGCGACCGCGATGCGGGCGCCTTCAGGGATTTCCGCGATCGATATTCGCGCGCGCGAATCTCGATCTGCGGGAGAAGCCGGTGCAGGTACGATCGCCGCGCTCATGGGCCACCGCGTCACGCTCATTCCCGGAGACGGGACCGGCCCCGAGCTCACCGAGGCGACCCGGCGCGTGCTCGAAGCGACCGGGGTCTCGCTCGACTGGGACGTCCGCCAGGCCGGCGTCGACGTCATGCAGGAGGCAGGGACGCCGCTCCCGGAGGAGACGCTCGAATCGATCAAACAGAATCGGGTCGCGCTCAAGGGGCCGATCACGACCCCCATCGGCACGGGCTTTCGCTCGGTCAACGTCGCTCTCCGGCACGAGCTCGAGCTCTATGCATGTCTACGGCCCTGCAAGACGTATGCGGGCGTCCGCACCCGCTACGAAGGTGTCGACATCGTCGTCGTGCGCGAGAACACCGAGGATCTCTACGCGGGCATCGAGTACGAGGCGGGCTCGGAACAGGCGGAGCACGTCATCGGCGCGCTGAACGCGCTCCAGTCGAAACAGATCGCGAGCGGCTCGGGCATCTCCGTCAAGCCGATCTCCGCGGCTGCCTCCGAGCGGATCGTCCGATTCGCGTTCGACTACGCACGCGCGAACCATCGGCGAGAGGTCGCGTGCGTGACGAAGGCGAACATCATGAAGTTCACCGACGGGCTCTTCCTCTCCGTCTTCCGCGAGGTCAGTCGCGACTATCCCGAGATCGCCTCTCGCGAGGTACTCGTCGACGCACTCTGCATGCAGCTCGTCCAGCGCCCGGAGGAGTTCGACGTCCTCGTGCTGCCGAACCTGTACGGGGACATCGTCTCGGACGTCACGGCCGGACTGGTCGGCGGGCTGGGGGTCGCACCGGGGGCGAACATCGGAGCCCACGCGGCCGTCTTCGAGGCGACGCACGGCTCCGCGCCCAGGTACAAGGGGCTGAACAAGGTGAACCCGACGGCGATGATCCTCTCGGGAAAGCTGATGTTCGAGCATCTCGGCGAGCGGCAGGCCGCCCAGCGGCTCGAACGCGCGGTCGCTACCGTAATCGCCGAGGGTACCCGGGTGACGTACGACCTCAAGCCCACCCGCGACGATCCCACCGCGGTCGGAACCTCCGAGTACGCGGACGCCATCATCGAGAAGCTCACCCAGCACAGCTGAGACCTGACGAAAGCGAGAGCGAGATGCGGAAGAAAGTGACCGTGGTCGGTGCCGGAAACGTCGGAGCGACGTGCGCGCAGGAGATTGCGCGTCGCGACTACGCCGACGTCGTGCTCGTCGACATCATCCCGAACTTCCCGCAGGGCAAGGCGCTCGACCTCAACCAAGCGGCGTCCGTGCTGGGCTACGAGCCGACGATCGTCGGCTCTAACGGCTACGAGGAGACCGCCGGCTCCGACGTCGTCGTGATCACTGCCGGAAAGCCTCGCTCGCCCGGAATGAGCCGCGACGACCTCGTGACGACGAACGAGGCCATCGTCACGGCGGTCACGAAGGAGGCAGTGAAACACTCTCCGGGAGCGATTCTCGTGGTGGTCTCGAACCCGCTCGACGCGATGTGCCACGTGGCGAGAGCGGTTTCGCGCTTCAAATGGAACCGAGTCGTGGGCATGGCAGGCATCCTCGACACGGCCCGGTTCGCCGCGTTCATCTCGCAGGAGCTCGACGTCTCCGTGAAGGACGTCACCGCCGTCGTCCTCGGCGGCCACGGCGATCAGATGGTGCCCGTCGTGTCCGCGACGAACGTCGGAGGGATACCTCTCGCCGAGCTCATGCCGAAGGGCCGCATCCGCAAGCTCGTCGACCGCACGCGCTTCGGCGGAGGAGAACTCGTCAGCCTCCTCGGTACGTCGGCCTGGTACGCGCCCGGCGCCGCCGTCGCCCAGATGGTCGATTCGATCTGCCTCGACGAGAAACGCGTGCTTCCGTGCACCGTCTACCTGCAGGGCGAGTACGGGATCGACAGCCTGTACATGGGCGTTCCGGCAAAGCTCGGCGCACGCGGGGTCGAGGAGATCGTGATGCTGCGCCTCACACCCGAGGAGAAGAGGATGCTGCGCGCCTCCGCGGCCGCGGTCCGGGACGTCGTCGGCGTCCTCAAGCGGAAGTAAGGTGGACCTCGGGCTCGAGGGTCGCACGGCCATCGTGTGCGGCGCGTCGACGGGCATCGGCCTGGGCATCGCCGAGTCGCTGGCCGGCGAAGGGGCGAACGTCGTCATGCTCGCTCGGCGTCGCGAGCTCCTCGAGCGCGAAGCCGCTCGACTCGGTGGACTCGCGGTGGCAGGGGACGTCACGAACGCCGCCGATCTCGAGCGGCTCGTCGAGACGGCAGCGCGAGAGTTCGGAGGCATCGACATCGTCGTCAACAACTCGGGCGGCCCGCCCCGAGCGGCGGCGGCCGAGCTCACGCCCGAGCAGGTCGAGGCAGCCGCGCAGCTTCTCCTCGTCTCGATCGTCCGCTTGGCCGCGCTCAGCCTTCCCTATCTGGAGCAGAGCACCTGTGGCCGCATCGTCAACGTCACGTCGACGACCGTGCGGGAGCCCATCGACGAGCTCGTGCTCTCGAACGCGATCCGACCGGGGGTCATCGGATGGGCGAAGACCCTCGCACGCGAGCTCGGACCGAAGGGAATAACCGTGAACTCGATCGCGCCGGGGAGCATCGACACGGCCCGCATCCGCGAGGTCTACCCCGACGGCCCGATCGAGGCCGATCTCGAGGAGATCCCGCTTCGCCGACTCGGCACGACACGCGAGATCGGTGACGTCGCAGCGTTCCTCTGCTCGGAGCGCGCCGCGTACATCAGCGGAGCCGTGATCGTCGTCGACGGCGGAGCCACACGCGGGCTCTAATGGTCGTTTGAAGCGCCTGTCGATCGTCGCCGTCGTGCTCGGCGCACTCGGCCTCGTGACGGCGGTCGTGCTCTGGTCGCTACCCGCCGGTGACTTCATCCTGACCCCGGACAAAGCCAAGCCACTGGCGGGACGGGTCGCTGTCGAGGGGAGCCGACCCCGCGGCGACGGTGGCGTCTACTACGTCGACCTCTACGTTCGAAGAATCCGGCTCCTCGAACGGCTGTTGCCGTTCACGCGGCCGGAGGGATCGACCGTGCTTCCCGAGCACGCGCTCCTGCCCCCCGGTACCAGCGACGAGGAGCGAGACCGACAGAACGCCGAAGACATGGAGCGATCGGAGCGAATCGCCTCCGTCGTGGCCCTTCGCGCACTCGGATACGACGTCGTGGCGAACCCGCGAGGAGCACGAGTCATCGCCGTCGCGGCGGATGTCCCTGCAGCCGAGAAGCTCGAGGCCAGCGACGTCATCGTCGCCGTCGACGGTGTCCCGGTCCGAACTCCCTCCGACTTGCGGCAAGAGATCGGGAAACGGGAACCGGGTGACGACGTACGGCTCAGAGTGCGTCGCAACGAGAAGCCGGTCGAGCTGTCCGTGCGAACGATTCAAGATCCGGGCGAACCCGACCGGCCGATCGTCGGAATCACCGTCGAGCAGGAGGCCGACATCAGGCTTCCCTTCGACGTCGACATCGACCTCGGGCGTGTCGGCGGTCCTTCGGCCGGTCTCCCCTTCGCACTCGAGATCGCGCGCAAGCTCGGACGCAACGTCACGCACGGGTGCAAGATCGCGGCGACGGGCGAGCTCGCGCTCGACGGCACCGTGCTGCCGATCGGCGGGATCAAGCAGAAGACGATCGGAGCGCGACGGGCGGGTGTGGATTTCTTCGTGGTCCCGGTCGGCCAGAATGCCAACGAGGCGCAAGAGCATGCGGATGGGCTCGACCTGATACCTGTCGATAGTTTTCAACAGGCGTTTGAAGCGTTGACAACAGCTCGCGTAAAATGCTGACTTTGCAGGTACTTCGCCTCATGTGACAACAAGCGCAATTTGCGGCGAATTCGTCGCAGGAGGGGTTGTCACCCCCGGACCGGATCGCGAGAATGCTGGCTGGTCGGCGAGGGGACGACCTCCCAGAAATGGCGGCGAAGAAGCGAACACAGGTCACCTGCGACGACTGCTACTTCCGGCGCGAGGCACTCTGTGCGCTCGCGGGAAACATCCCCTGTCCCACGTTTCGAGCCGCGACCGCCGGCGCGCTGACACCGCCGCGCCAGCCACGTCTCGTCCCGCGCCCACTTCCCGCGGTCGCGGTGAGCAACGCCGCATAGGATCCAGGGCGTGCAGGGCTCGCCCGAGAAGGACACGCCTTGGAGGCTCATCCTCTTCGGTGTGCTCGCGGCTTACGCGATCCTCATCGTCCTCTTCAACCGCAAGCAGGTCGAGGTCAGCTTCGTCTTTTTCTCGGCGGAGATCTCGCTCCTCGTCTTGATCATCCTCTGCGTGGGCATCGGCTTTGCCGCGGGCTACCTCTTCGACCAGCTCCGCGACAGGCGCAAGGGCCGCCCACCGACGACGTAGCGTCGACGCTCGGGGGCCGACTGGCCCTCAGGCTCGCGGCGCGCCGACGAAGCGCGTCGACACGTCGACGAGTGCCGCCAAGCGCTCGACCCCCTCGACGATCCGCGCCGGGCTCTCCCAGCTGAACGCGAGGCGGGCGGAGGAGCGGCCGAGACCCGTGCCGCGAGGGAAGAAGTCCTCCCCGCGGACGAACGCGACCTCTGCGAGCTCGGCGCGAGTCATGAGCTCGGCCGTCGTCACTCCGTCCGGAAGATCGAGCCAGACGAAGTAACCGCCTTCGGGCCGACTCCAGGAGGAGCCCGCCGGGAAGCTCCGCTCGAGGGTGCCGATCATCGCGTCACGGCGCGCTCGCAGCTCGCTGCAGACACGCGCGAGATTCAGCTCGAAGTGCCCACGGGCGATGAACTCGGCAATCGTCGCCTGCGCGGGGAAGGGTGGCGAGATGTAGGTCGACACGGCGCGCTCCTCGAACGCCGCGGCCGTGTCGACAGGAAGGACGAAGTACCCGGTACGCAGGCCCGGTGCAACGGTCTTGGAGAACGATGAGGTGTACGAGACGAGCTCGCCACCCTCGAGGTCGTGCAGACTGGGTAGCGCATCGCCCTCGTAGCGGACGAGGCCGTACGGATCGTCCTCCAGAACAGCGAGCCGGTGGGCGACCGCGATCTCGACGATCCGACGACGCCGCTCGACGGACAGCGACCGCCCGCTCGGGTTCTGGAACGTCGGGATCGTGTAGAGGAAGGACGGCGGCTCGCTGTCGCGGCCGAGCTCGGCTTCGAGCGCGTCGGGGTCGAGGCCCTCGTCGTCCATTCGAACCGCCACGATCTCGGCGCCTTCGCGAGCGAGGATCTTGAGCGGCCGGTCGTAGGTCGGCGCCTCCACGAGGACGCGGCCCGGTCGGCGCGCGAGCTGCTGCGCGGCGTAGAACACAAAGCCCTGCAGCCCTCCGACGGTTAGAACGACACGGCTCGCCTCGACGCGGTGCCGCGCAGCCACCCATTCACGGAGCGGGCCGTATCCGCCGATCGGGCCATACGCGAAGAGCGCCGCACCTTCACGCCGCGCGACCGCGTACGCGCACTCGGCGAGCTCGGCCGCAGGGATGAGATCGAGCGCGGGAGCACCGCGCGCGAACGAGATCGGCGTCGGAGGCATATCGGAGAGACTAGTCGCAGTCCGACGAGTCGCGACCGATCTCGCGAAGATGGCTCCGACTCTAGGCGAAGTAGGTGTCACCGTCCGAGTACGGGGGCGCACACATGCAGAGGAAGCGCACCCCCCGCTCCCCGCCGACGATGTCGTGCCACGCGCCGGGCGGGATCAGCACCGCATCGCCGGCGACGACGGCGCGCTCCTCCTCGCCGATGCGGATTCGGCCGGCGCCCTCGACAAGGAGGTAGATCTCCTCGCTTCGGCGATGGCAGTGGCGCTGCGTCGCCTGTCCGGGGGCGAGTGACGCCTCGGCGAGCGACTGACGGTCGGTGTGGAGGTACTCGCGGATGGTCGAGCCGTCCTTCGTTCTGAACGGAGCGGCGTCGCGATCACGGTTCCTGATCTCCACGGACGGCGACTGTACACGGCGGTCGAGGCAGCGCCTGGCAGCAGCAATTCGCCGGCAACCAGCCCCAGGGGTCCCCCGGGACCCCTGGGGTCAGCGTAGCGGCGAAGTCGTCAACGAGGGGAAACGGCTCCGCGCCGGAACCGTGTCGACCGGGTCACGGCCGTTGGTCGTGCGGTTCCGTCTCCGCACCGCCCTCGGTCACGCCGCGGCGATCTCGGAAACGAGCTGGGCGGTCTCCGTCGGCGTCGTCCCGACGCGGATCCCCCTCTTCTCGAGCGCGACCTTCTTCGCCTCGGCCGTCCCCGCGGAGCCCGAGATGATCGCTCCGGCATGCCCCATCGTCTTCCCCGGCGGCGCGGTGAAGCCGGCGATGTAGGCGATGACCGGCTTCGTCATCTCCGACTCGATGAACGCCGCAGCCTTCTCCTCCTCGTCGCCTCCGATCTCGCCGACCATGACCACCTGCTCGGTCTGCGGGTCGGCCTCGAACAGCGACAGGATCTCCACGAACGACGAGCCCACGATCGGATCGCCACCGATTCCCACGATCGTCGAGTTCCCGAGGCCGAGCTGCGTCAGCTCGTGCCCGATCTGGTACGTGAGAGTTCCCGACCGAGACACGAGCCCCACGGCGCCCTCGCGGAAGATCTCGGCCGGGATGATCCCGACATTGGCCTTCTCGGGCGAGAGTGCCCCGGGACAGTTCGGGCCGATGAGGATCGCGCCGCGTGCGTGGATGTACGCATGTAGCCGCAGCATCTCGTGCGCCGGCACACCCTCTGTGATGCAGACGACCGTCGCGACGCCGGCGTCGATCGCCTCGTACATGGCATCCGCCGCGAACGGGGCTGGGACGAAAACCATCGCCGTGTTCGCACCGGTCGTGGCGACCGCGGAAGCGACCGTGTCGAACACCGGTATTCCCTCGACGTCCTGACCGCCCTTTCCCGGCGTGACGCCGGCGACGACATTCGTCCCGTGCGAGCGGTTCCGGAGTCCGTGGAACCGCCCTTCGGAGCCCGTCAGGCCCTGCACCAGGAGCCGAGTCTCGGTGTCGACCAGAATCGCCATGGGCTAGTGCCCTGCGGCCAGCTCCACCGCTCGGCGCGCCCCGTCGAGCATCGTCGCTTCGGCGTGCAGGTTCGGAAGTTCGGCGTCCTGGAGGAGCTGCCGGCCCTCCTCGGCGTTCGTCCCGTCCAGCCGGACCACTATCGGGTACGCGATTCCCATCTGCCCCACCGCCTGCAGAATCCCGCGCGCGACCTCGTCGCAGCGCGTGATCCCACCGAAGATGTTGAAGAAGATCGCACGAACCTGAGCGTCGCTCGTGATCACCTCGAGGGCGTCCACGACTCCCTGGGCGTCCCCACCCCCTCCGAGGTCGCAGAAGTTCGCCGGCCGCCCACCGACGAACGTCACGACGTCGACCGTCGACATGGTCAGGCCGGCGCCGTTTCCGAGGACCCCGACCTCGCCGTCGAGCTTGACATAGGTGACGCCCTTCTCTCGCGCGAGCGCCTCGAGTGGATCGGCCGCGGAGACGTCGCGCATCTCCGCGATCGCGGGCTGCCGGAACAGCGCGTTGTCGTCGACCGTGAACTTCGAGTCGAGCGCGCGCACCTCGCCCTCGGGCGTCACGATCAACGGGTTGACCTCGCAGAGCATCGCCTCGCACCCCACGAAGACCTCGTAGAGCTTTCCCACGATCGCCGCGATCTGCTTCTGCTCGGAAGGCTCGGTGACGCCACCTTCGTACACGAGACGTCGTCCGTGCCAGGGATTGCAGCCCTCCAGTGGGTCGACGTGGAGACGGACGAGTGCGTCCGGGCTCGCTACTGCCACCTCCTCGATCTCCACACCGCCCTGCGTCGTGAACATGAAGAGCGGTCTCTTCGCGCTCCGGTCGAAGGTGAGCGAGAGGTAGTACTCCCGCTCGATGTCCGATGCGCGCTCGACCCAGAGCTTCGTGACGACGTGCCCGCGGATGTCGAGCCCGAGGATCTCCGCGGCACGCGCTTCGGCATCTGCGGCGGTGTCGGCGAGCTTGATGCCGCCCGCCTTCCCTCGACCCCCGGTCAACACCTGGGCCTTGACCACGACAGGAGTGCCGAGCTCGTTGGCCGCGGCCCGGGCCTCCAACGGAGTCGTCGCCAGGCGCCCCTCCGAGACCGGGATGCCGTAGCGCCCGAAGAGCTCCTTCCCCTGGTACTCGTAGAGGTCCAAAGCGCGGGCGAGTCTACCCGGGTCTGCGCATGACGGAATCCGCTAGTGCAGGATTCAGGTCGCGCGACGATCCCTCGGCGGCCGCTGTCGCGCCGCGCGCGCGGCCACGCAGTCATGAGGGAGCAGCGCCCGTCTGTGCGAGCATGATCGAACATGAGCCGAACCACGATCGTCGCCCTCATCGCGCTCGGCGCCACCCTGGCCGGCCTCGCACTCGCAACGAACGCCTCGCGGCTCGGGAGCAGCGACGAACTGCCCGACACGAGCGTCGCCGCGGGCCCTCAAACAGCTGATCTCGGGTGGCGCGAGACGTACGGCTCAGGCGGCGAGCAAGTGGTCTTCACCGTGGACTCGCTCGAGGTGACGTCAACCGGATGGCGCGCCAGAGTCGGCGTCGAGAACTCGTCCTCCGTCGCATGGGAGCTCGCCCCCGGTGCGACCCCGGACGGCACGTTCGGGCTGCAGCTCTTCACGACGGGCGATCTCGACGAGCTCGAGGAGCGCAACAACGCCGGGACGCTGCCCGCCGTACGGGCGGCGACGCTGTACGAGCCCGAGCTGCCGACGATCCTCGAGCCCGACGCCTCGTGGGAGGGTGAGATCTCGGCGAACGGCGCGCTCGTCGCCGAGAGCTGGGTTCGCGTCGTGTTCGGGACGCTCATCGCCGTCGGCAAGCCGCCGGACGAGCTGGACGAAGCGGTCGTCTGGATCACCGACAAGGCGTACCGCCTGCGCCGCTGAGCAGGCCGAGTCAGAGCAGTCGCGCTCTGAAGGACCTCTGACTCTCCGGCTCGGCACCGCAGCTTGCGGGCACTCGCGCGCCGACGACCTCCTCGACGAGTGCGACGTGCTCCGAGCCGTCCGACGCCCGGAACAGCACCCTCGCACCCTCGACGTCGAGGACGCGCAGATCCGCAACACCTTCGAAACCCTCGGCTTCCCGCAGCGCGCGCTCGGCCGCTTGTGTGGGAGACGTGTAGCAGGTTCGGCCGCGGTAGTAGTCGAGGGCGATCCGACCGGAGAGCGCCCGGGCGACGATGGACGCGGCGGCACCGGGCTCGACCCTGCCGAACTGGAGTCCTGCAGGAAGCACGAGGACGTTCGCCGCGAAGCGGTGCCCACCCTGGTGTGACGAGATCCAGAGCTCCTCGTCGCCGAACCGTTCGGCGAGGGCCCCGTAGACCGCAGTCCCGTGGAGCGCACAACAGGCGTCGCGGGTCCCGTGTCCACACACGAGTACGAGGTGCCGATCCGTCGGGTCGCCGTCGCGGGCGAGGTCGACGTCGGCGAGGTCGGCCGTATCCGTGAGCTCGATGCGCCTGACCTGCATGGCCGACTCGGCGGCATGGATCACGAAGACGAGCGTGCGGACTGCCGATCGTCCCGGGCGCCGTGCGAACAGGATCCGCGAGTTCGCCGTCCGCTCGAGCCACGCGTCCACCCGCTTCCGGGCCGGCCCGGGCAGCGCCCCCTCCACGGAGACGTCCCGAGGCCAGGTTCCCGGCATCTCGACGAGGAGCCAGTGCTCCGCGGTCGTCGCAGTGGCGGCAAGGGACTCGCCCGCCTCGAGCGAGCTCTCGGAGCAGCGAATGCCGCTCACGGCCCGGCCACGACACAGATGAGCTGACCGTGTGAGACCTGTTGGCCGGGCCTCACGCTCAACCCCGTGACGACACCGTCGCGGTGGGAGACGATCTCGTTCTCCATCTTCATCGCCTCGACGACGCAGATGAGGCCACCGGCCTCGATGGTGTCGCCGTCTGCGACCTCGACCGCGAGAACCGTCCCCTGCATGGGGCTTGCAACCGCTCCCGTCTCGGAACCGGTGAGTCCCCTTCTTCGTTCCCTGTGACGGCGCGCGAGATCCGCCCATGGCGGCTCGGAAGTGTGGACGCGAACCTCGTGCCGGCGTCCGTCGAGCTCGACCGCCAGAACCCGTTCGCGCGTAGAGCTGCGAGAGCCGTCGGGAGACCACTCGACGAAGGTGTTCTCGTGCGACCGCGCCTCCAGTTCCTGCGCACGCGTCGCGAGGGCCTCGGACTCGACGACTTCCGAGCACGTCTCCCCGTCGATGAAACATGCCGTC
>DATIBA010000227.1:0-5124 GCA_035457765.1 Gaiellaceae bacterium | reverse complement strand
GAGCGGGTCGCGCAGCCGTTCCGGGACGCCTACAGCTGGGCCGACAGCCTGGTTGACGCGCGATCGGAGGCCGAGCGGCTTCGGGCCGAGAATCGAGAGCTCCTCCAACGCGCGATCCAGAGCGAGTTTGCACTTCAGGAGAACGACTACCTGCGGCGGCTCCTGAGGTACATCGACGGGCCCAGGTTCCCCGCGGATTTCAACCCCGTCGCGGCAGAGGTGATCGGCCGCCCGGGCATCGCGTTCGCGCAGGCGATCGTCGTCGCTGCAGGGTCGAGCAGCGGCGTTCGGGCCAACGATCCCGTCGTGACGGCCGACGGGCTCGTCGGCCGCGTCACCAGAGTGACCTCGAACACCGCACGCATTCAGCTGCTGACGGACGAGGAGGCTGCGGTCTCCGCCGTCGACCTCCGCTCGGGCGCCCAGGGAATCGTGCGTCATGCCCGGGGCACGCGGGAGACGCTCGTCCTCGACCGCGTCCGCAAGCAAGACCGGGTGAAGGTGGGAGATCGAATCGTGACCGCGGGCTGGAGTGCGAGTGGTCTCAGCTCCCTCTATCCGAAGGGGATCCCGATCGGGAACGTGACGAGCGTCGGCCAGACGGACACCGATCTCTTCCAGCAGGTGCAGATCGACCCGTTCGTCGACTTCGGCTCGCTCGATGCCGTGCTCGTCCTCGTCCCCACGGTGCGTCGCCAATGAGCGCGGGAGCCGTGCTGCGCGCGGTGATCGTCGTGTTCGTCGCAGCGATGGTGCAGACGGTCATCGTCACGTCGCTCGTCGTCGGCGGAGGAGCGCCCGACCTGCTGCTCGTCGCCGTGGTCGCTCTCGGGCTCGTTCGAGGAGCCGTCCCCGGTGCCGTGTTCGGGTTCTTGGGCGGTCTCGTCGTCGATGTCGTGACGCTCGACACCATGGGGATCAGCTCGCTCGTGCTGACGCTGGCGGGTTTCTGGGCCGGTCGCTACGGCGAGACGACGGGGCGCGATCGCCGGTATGCGCCGGTGATCGCCGTCGGTGCGATCACGCTGCTCGCCGGGCTCTTCGGGTTCGTCCTCCACTACATGCTGGGCGTGGAAGTCGCTGCACGCCACGCGCTCGTCACGGCCCTTGTGCCCGCCCTCGTGCTGAACATCGCGCTCGCGCTCCCGATCCACGCTCTCGTGCGGTGGGCGGTCGGTGAGGGTGCGCGCATCGAGCCTTCCCCGGAGGTCGAGGTGCTCGGTCTGAGATGAGCGCGAATCCGTATCAGCAGACTCGCGCGCCGTCGGGCCGCTTCCTCCCTCCCGATCCCAGGGTGCGCGAACCGCATCGGCTCACGCCGCAGCTCGCCCTCCGGGTCGCGATCCTCGGTGTCGTCGCTCTGGTCGCCTTCACCGTCCTCTTCTTCCGCCTCTGGTCGCTCCAAGTGCTCTCCGGGGACGAGCACCTGAACGTCGCGCAGAACAATCAGCTTCGTCTCGTCCGCGTCGAGGCTCCGCGAGGCCCGATCCTCGACCGCCGAGGCCGCGTGGTCGTGTCGAACGTCGCGGGCACGGCGGTCCAGCTCTGGGTCGGCGACATGCCGGAGGAGGGGCGATACGCGCTCGTCCAGAAACTCGCGCGCGTGCTCGACGTCCCACCTCGGGCACTCGCCCGCGAGGTCGACGAACGGCGGCTCGACCCGCTCACGCCGATCACGGTCAAGACCGCCGTGGGAGAGGAGCAGGTCAACTACCTGTACGAGCATCAGGCCGAGTTCCCTGGGGTGGAGATCGTCCAGGTGTACCTCCGCGACTACGCCTACGCCGCACTCGCGGCCCAGATCCTCGGCTACACCGGTGAGATCTCGCCGGAGGAGCTCGAGCGTCTCCGTCGCGACGGCTACCGGTCGGGCGATCGGATCGGGAAGACGGGTATCGAGGCGTCGTACGATTCCTATCTCCGCGGCCGCCCGGGGCTCGCGCAGATCCGGGTCGACAACCTGGGCCGCCCCCAGTCCCCGATCGAGCTCCGCCAGGAGGCGAGACCCGGCTATGCGCTGCGACTTACGCTCGACATGAGGCTGCAACGAGCCGCGGAGGAAGCCCTCCAGTACGGGATCGACCTCGCGCACGAGAACAAGCACTGGGCGGCCGACGGGGGCGCGATCGTCGCGCTCGACCCGCGCGACGGCGCCATTCGGGCAATGGCCTCCGCTCCGACCTTCAAGCCCTCCGTGTTCGTCGGCCGCGTGGACCCGAAGAAGCTCGACGCCCTCTACAACGACGCGACCAACCCCCTCTTCAACCGGGCGATCGCGGGCCTCTACCCGCCGGGCTCGACGTGGAAGCCGATAACGGCGATCGCAGGGATGCAGGAGCACGTGATCTCGCCCTACGAGTCGCTCCAGTGCACGCCCTCGGCGCGGTACGGCCTGGACCGCCAGGTGTTCCGGAACTGGAATCCCTTCGTGAATCGCCCGATGACGTTGCCCGAGGCGCTCGCCGAGTCCTGCGACACGTACTTCTACGAGATCGGGAACGAGTTCTACGAAGGCGGTACCGAGAGCCGAGTGCGCATGCAGCAATGGGCACGTCGGCTCGGGTTCGGGGGCCCGACCGGACTCGACATCGGTGGCGAGGCGGATGGTCTGCTGCCGACGCCCGAGTGGCGCCGAAAGACGTTCGAGAGCGACTGGGATCGCGCGTGGAACCCCGGAGACTCGATCCAGCTCGCGATCGGCCAGAAGGACCTCCTCGTGACGCCGCTCCAGATGACTGCGTTCTACGCGATGCTCGCGAACGGCGGGAACATCGTCACGCCGTACCTCGTCTCGAACGTGGAACAGCCCGGCGGAAAAGGGTCACCGCGAGTCGTGCTCCGCCGCTTCGCGCCGCCGCCGCCGCAGCCCGCCGGAGTCGACGCCGGGGCGCTCACCGCCGTACGTGACGGGTTGTACCTCGCGACGCACTCTGGAACGGGCACGTCTGCGGGCGTCTTTTCCGGTTACTCCGTGCCGATCTCCGGCAAGACGGGAACGGCAGAGAAGGTCGTCCAGCTACCGGGGTATCCGTCCGACCACCTCGAGGATCAATCCTGGTGGTGTGGATGGGGGCCTTCCGACGCCGCACGGCTCGTCGTGTGCGCGTTGATCGAGAACGGCGGCCACGGCTCGAGCGCGGCGGCGCCCGCGGCCCTTCGCGTCTTCGAGCGCTTCTTCGGCGTCGAGGCACCGCCCGGGGTGCTGGTGGACACGGACTGATGATCGAGCTCGCCCAGCAGCCGCGCGTCGGGCAACACGTCCGAGCCGAGGCCGCCTTCGTCGCCTTCCTTCGGCGCCTCGACTGGGTACTGCTCGCGGCCGCGGCTGCCCTCGTCGGGTACGGGCTCTGGATCCTCTCGGGCATCACGCGCTTCGACGTCCCCGGTGACGAGAGCTACTTCGTCGTCCGTCAGGGGCTAGCGGCCGGCATCGGCCTCGCGGGCTTGATCGCGGCCATCGTGATACCCGTCGATCTCGCACGACGCCACTGGCAACTCGTCTACGTCGCGACGCTCGCGCTCATGATCGTCGTCTTCGTGGCGGCCGAGACGATACGCGGATCGAAGCGCTGGATCGATCTCGGCTTCATTCAGTTCCAGCCCTCGGAGCTCGGTAAGGTCCTGTTCGTCCTCGCCATCGCCGGATTCCTCGTCGAGCGCGTCGGGCGGGTGACGCGTTGGCGGACGATCTTCTCGGCGATCGGTCTGGGTTCGGCGCCGATCCTGCTCGTGTTCATGCAGCCGGACCTCGGAACGGCGCTCGTGTACGCGGCGGCGCTCTTCGCCGTTCTCTTCTTCGTCGGCGTCCGCTGGCGCCAGCTGCTTGCTCTGCTCGCGATCGGCGCAGTCGGGATCGCGGCGGTGCTCTGGCTCCTCCCGGAGGCGGGTATCCAGGTGCTGAAGCCGTACCAGGCGGCGCGTCTGACGCTCGATCCCGACGCGGATCCGAGCGGGATCACCTACAACCTGGACCAGTCGATCACCGCAGTCGGTTCCGGGGGTCTTACCGGACGGGGTGTCGTGGAGGCGAGCCAGACCCGGCTCGACTACCTACCCGAGCATGCGACCGACTTCGCGTTCGCCTCACTCGCCGAGCAGCGTGGCTTCGTCGGGTCCGCCATCCTGCTCCTGCTCTACCTCCTCATCGTCTGGCGGGGCTTGCGGGTGGTCACGGTTGCCGGAGACCTCTACGGCGCCGTCGTGGCGGGCGGGCTGGTGTTCGCATTCCTCTTTCAGGTCTTCGTGAACGTGGGGATGACAATGGGCGTGGCGCCGGTGACGGGCATTCCGCTCCCGTTCGTGACGGTCGGCGGCTCGTCGATGGTCGCGAACCTCGTCCTCATCGGCGTGCTGCAGGGAATTCACGCTCGGGGCGAGCAACCCGCAGGGAGGCTCACCGCGTGAACGTGGTGGGCATGCGAGCGCTGGCGTTCGAGGCGCGAAACGTCCTGGAGACCTGGCGCGACGAGCTCTCGCCCTCGGGAACCGGCACGATCGGTATCAGCGGCATGCTCGCCGAGCAGCTGGCCAAGGAGCTCGGCGCGGGTGCGGCTCCCGGTGCGGTGCTCTCGCACGACGCCTCGCGCATCCCCATCGCAGACGTGCTCGTGCGCATCATCGCCGGCGAGCCTTCGGAGGAAGACGAGGCGCTCGTTCGAGCTGCCGATCGACGGGGAGCTCCAGTTGTCGTCGTGCAGCTCTGGCCGCAGGCCGACTGGAAGCCGCCGTTCGTGCTCTCGCCTTTCGTCATCGAGTGTCGTGCGGGTCAGGGCTTCCCGCTAGGCGAGATCGCCGACAGGATCTTCGAGGCCTCGGAGCACGGTCCGCTCCTGGGGACACGCAGCCCGGTGTTGAAAAACGCGATCTCGAAGGGGATCGTCCGGCGGGCCGTCCTTCGCTCCGGTGCGCTCGGCGTTCTCTCCTCGGGCAAGGGCGCTACTCGGCCGTTGCTCACTCGCGAGCAGGTTCGTATGCTCGCTCAGCTTCGCGCGGCGACGACCGCCTCGGCCGTGTCCGACGGGGTGCCCGCGATCGCCGCAGGCGTGGGAGCGACGCTGGCGTCGGGCTTCGTCCTTCGCGGAGCCGCACGAATGGCTCGGGAAGTACTGCCGGCGCCGGTGGCGA
>DATIBA010000226.1:0-2505 GCA_035457765.1 Gaiellaceae bacterium | reverse complement strand
TTCGTCGCCTTCTACGCCGATGAGGTGGTCGGCTACGGGAAACTCGCGTTGCCGGCCGTGTGGACCGGCGACGCCTTCCACGATCTCATCGGGGTCAAGCGTGCCTGGCGTGGGCGCGGCATCGCAGCCGCCCTCAAGCGGGCGCAGATCGCCTGGGCGAAGGAACAGGGGTACCGACGCCTCGTCACCCAGAACGAGGAGCGCAACGAGCCCATCCGGCGTCTCAACACCCGCCACGGCTACCGCCTCGAACCGGGGCGAATCGTCCTGCGGACCGTCATCGGCGGCACGGATTGAGCCGCCGCCTTCGGGCCCTCGGACTTGGTCAGCGACGGCGCTTCAAGGCGCGCTCGATCTGCCGCTGCGCGTCCCGCTCCGCGATGACGCGACGCTTGTCGGCGCGCTCGCGTCCGCGCGCGAGCGCGAGCTCGACCTTCACCCGGCCGTCCTTGAAATACATCCGCGTCGGGACGAGCGTCAGTCCCTTCTCGCGCACCTTTCCGTGCAGTGAGTCGATCTCGTCGCGGTGGAGGAGGAGCTTGCGATCCCGATCCGGCGCATGGCCGAAGCCGCCGCTCTGCACGTACTCGGCGATCGAGGCGCCGACGAGCCACGCCTCGTGCTCGCGAATGTCCGCGTACGCCTGCCCGAGCTGCACCTTGCCCTCGCGTGCCGACTTCACCTCGGAGCCCAGGAGCACGACACCTGCCTCGATGCGCTCGAGCAGCTCGTAGTCCCGCCGCGCGCGGCGGTTCTCGGCGATGAGCTTCGTTCCGGTCGGCCTGGCCACACCGGTGAGTGTAGGAGGGTCTACGAGTCCGGCAGCGCCGAGGCGAAACGGCGGGCGATCTCCTTCAGCATCGCCAGCGCGACCGTCGGCTCTGACTCCACGAGCTCGAGCGCGTCAGGGCGGGGAATCGCGAGACACCGGACGCGACTCGAGGCCCGAACCCGCGCGATCCGCGTGCCGCCCGGCGCGAGGAGCGTGAGCTCGCCGAAGAAGTCGCCCTGCCCGAGCTCGACCGAACCGCCACGCCACTCGACCGAGACGGTGCCGTCGAGAACCACGAACATCCCCGAGCCGGGGTCGCCCTCGAGCGCGAGGATCTGGCCGGGCTCGCACGTCACCTCGCCCGCGGAGGCGACGACCTGCTCGAGCGCGCCCTCGCTGGCACCCGCGAAGAGCGGGATCTGTCGAAGCTCGGCGGGAGTCACGACACGTTCATATCAGGACCGCCCCGCAATGCCGGCGCAGCGCTCGCACAGCGGGAACCAGGGGGCGCACGAGCGTCCGCAGGACCGGCACCGCCCTATCGTGGGCGACTCGACCTCGACGCGGAGCCGAGCCACGACGCGCTCCGCCGCAGCTTCCTCGAGCGCCGCCGCGCGCTCGATCGTAACGCCGCCGACACCGGGGTACTGGAGCCCGAACCAGCGTAGGACGCTCGCCTCGCGGCCCGCCTGCTCCGCGTCCTCGAGCGAGGCCCCGCGCAGGCGTGTGGTGTCGAGCAGGAACACGAGGTGCGGCCGTGCGACGCGGTCTCCGGCGAGGGCGAGCGCCAATGTCGCGAGGAGCTCGAGCCCGTCCTCGTCGACGGGTGCGTTGACGAGCTTCCACGCGTCCTCGAGCGAGATTCGGCGCCCACGCTCGGCGAGGCGGCGCTGCACCGCTCCGAGCCGGAGCCGGAGCGGCTGCAGCGACTCGACGGCAAGCCAGCTCTCGAACGCCCACTCGCGGAGCGCGACCCGATGCCAGGCGACGAGGGCCGCATCGAGCTGGAGCGGGTCGTCGACGCCGAGATCGGAGAGCCGCGGCCTGATCCGCGCCTCGTCGACCACGCGGTAGCCGCGGTGCCCACCCGGCAGGGGCACGTGCGGCTCGAGCGCCGACTCGACGAGCTGCGGATCGGCGACCCCCCAGCCAAGACCCGCGAGGACACCGACATGGCCGCGCTCGACGAGGCCGAAGCGCCCGGCACGCCCGGCGATCTGGGCGAGCTCCCACGGGAGGAGATCGCGCCGCTCCTCGCCGTCGAACTTCGTCGTCTCGGCGAAGAGGAGCGTCTCGCAGGGCAGATTCACGCCGTGTCCGAGCACGTCCGTCGCGACGCAGACGTCGGCGGCGCCCGAGAGGAAGCGCTCGATCTCCTCCCGCCGCGACGCGAGAGGCATCGCACCGTAGAGCACGGCGACCTTGCCCGGATGCAGCCGGTTCGCCTCTCCGGCGAGTGCGAGCACGGCGCGACGGCTGAACGCGACGACGACCGTTCCGGTCCCGAGCGAGCGCAGCGTGCGCTCGCCGACGAACTCGAGCGGGAGCTTGCGCTCGAAGACCCGGAGCTCCGCCTCGGGGAATGCGCGCTCGACGAGAGGGAGGGCGTCGAGCGCGCCGAGGAGGAGGATCTCGCGATACTCGCCAGCGAGCAGAAGCCTCGTCCACGCGGAGCCGCGCTCGGTGTCGTCGGCCCACTGCACCTCGTCGAGGACGAGCAGGTCGCCTCCCGA
>DATIBA010000225.1:0-10358 GCA_035457765.1 Gaiellaceae bacterium | reverse complement strand
GACCCGCATGCCGGCCGTGGACGAGAACGCCGAGCGCGGGATCACCGTCCTGAGCTCGACGTACTGGTGGGCGGGGACGCCGACGGCCCGGAGCGTCGCACGCCTCCCGGCGAGCTCGACGTCTCCCCGCACCCACACGGGCTTGCCCCAGGCGCGCATGATCTTCGCCGGGGCGTTCTCGACGGCCGCGAGACGCGAGAGCGGCTCCGCCCACTGGTCTCCCCAGACCTTGAGGTTGACGTCGACGACGTCGTCGTACGCCACGGCGACGCGGCGCAGCGTGTACGAGATCGTGAAGGCGCGCGTCTGATTCGCGGCGTTGAAGTACCAGACGATCCGGATTCCGTCTCCGCGTCGTTCGATCCCGAAGGTGCCGGGCACGCCCGGGGCGAGATCGGTCGCCGTCCCCTGGCGGTAGGCGATGCCTCGCTCGGCGACGGACGGCTGTACGAGGCTCTCACCCCCGCGCAGCGGGATGTCGCGGTAGCCGAAGTGGAAGTCGCCCGAGAAGGCGACGTCGAGGCGTTCGCTGATCCCGAGCGAGCCGTCCGGCTGGACGTCGACGGCGACGTCCGCCGAGAGGAGCGAGAAGCTATCCGCGCGCGCGAGACCCGGTGCCGCCAGCGCTGCGGCGCTTGCGACCGCAACCGCTAGAAGTCGACGACCGGCGCCTCCCGTTGCGCCTCCTCCTCGACCTCGAAGAACTCTCGTATGGAGAAGCCGAACGGCCCCGCGACCACCAGTCCGGGAAACGTCTGAACCGTGTTGTTGTAGGTCAGAACCGAGTCGTTGTAGACCTGGCGGCTTACTGCCACGCGGTTCTCCGTCTCCGCGAGCTCGGTCTGCAGCTGGCGGAAGTTCTCGTCCGCCTGAAGCTCCGGATAGGCCTCGGCGACTGCGAACAGGCGGCCGAGCGCGGCGCCGAGAATGCCCTCGGCCTGCGCGGTTTCCGCGGGTGTCTGTGCCTGTTGCGCCCGGGCGCGGGCTTGCGTCACGGCCTCGAACGTCTCGCGCTCGTGAGCCGCGTAGCCCTTCACGGTCTCGACGAGGTTGGGGATCAAGTCCCAGCGCCGCTTGAGCTGGACCTCGACCTGCGCCCACGAGTTGTCGACTCGGTTCCTCTGCTGGACGAGGCGGTTGTAGAGCAGAACGAGGAACAGCCCGACGAGCAGGACGATCCCGAGAAGGACGAGCAGCCAGATCACGGCCTCCCGACTCTATGGATCGAGTCCACGAATCGCAAACGTGACCGGGTCTGCTTCAGTCGCCCCGGTGGCACACGAAGATCATGTCCTCGTCTTCGTCGTGGGGGCGGAGATCGAACCACCCGTAGAGCGCCTCCACGGTGAGCGCGGCCTCCCCGAGGAGGCGGGACCACTCCGGCGCCGAGAGCCAGTGCAGCCCGAACGTGGTCGTGACATCCCCGGAGCGAACGGACAGCGAGAGCGTACGGCTCGCCTCGTCCCAGTCGGCGCGCTCGAAGATCCCGGGCTCGCGCTCGAGCCAACGGCCGTTCGTCTCCTCGATGTCGTCTCGACTCGGGGCGAAGACGTCGAAGACGAAGCGACCGCCGGGCTCGAGCAGTGCGCGCGCCGCGCGCAGCGCACGAAGCTTCTCACCCTCCGTCTCCAGGTGGAGCAGCGAGCGAAATGGACAGATGACGAGGGGCACGCGTTCGGAGACGGGGGGTTTGCGGAGGTCGCCGAGCCGGAGGTCGACGAACTCCGACACGCCGGCCGACTCGGCCGCGGTGTGCGCGACTCGAAGCATCGCCGGCGACGAGTCCACCCCGATGACCGGGATGCCGGCTTCGGCGATGGGGATGGCGATTCGTCCCGTTCCGACGGCGAGCTCGACGACGGGACCGCCCGACGCGAGCGCCTCCCTGACGTAGAACCCGACATCCTCCGTGACCGAGCGGCTCCACGGGTCGTAGAAGGCCGCGATCTCGTCGTAGAGACTCATGCCGGCGTGCGGGCCACGCAGGTGAACTCGTAGGTCGGCGCAGGCTCGTCGGGGGAGCTCACGAGGCACCAAGGTACAACGTGTGACACGGCGCGAGGTCTGCACGCGGCCGGGCTCGGGGGCTTGTTTGCAGCTCGCAACGTGGCAAAGGGACGTTGGTAACCTCGGCGCTCCCGTGGACGCTCAGTCTCTCGAGTCAGACGCGCTCGCCGCGGTCGCTGCCGCGTCGTCCGTCGACGACATCGAGCAGGTCCGCATCGAGTACCTGGGCCGGAAGAGCGCACTGAAGCTCGCGCTCCGCGACGTGCGCGACCGGGAGACCGGGATGGCGTTGAACACGCTTCGCGAACGCCTCGAACTGGCGATCGACGCGCGTGAAGCCGAGCTCTCCCGCGCCGAGCTCGATCGCCGACTCACCGAGGAGCGCGTCGACGTGACGATGCCCGGCACGCCGATCCCGCGCGGGCACCTCCACCTCATCACGCAGATCCGGCGTGAGCTCGAAGACATCTTCCTGGGCCTCGGATACACCGTCGTCGACGGTCGGGAGGTGGAGACGACCCACTACAACTTCGACGCGCTCAACTTTCCTTTGGGCCACCCGACGCGCTCGCCGTTGCAAACCCTCTTCGTCGATGGCGAGACACTGCTCCGCACCGAGACGTCGCCGTCACAGATCCGGACGATGGAGGCGCAGGATCCTCCCGTCTACATCGTCTCCCTCGGCCGCGTGTATCGGCGCGACACGCCCGATGCGACGCACACGCCGACCTTCCACCAGGTCGAGGGACTCGCCGTCGACGAGGGCATCACGCTCGGAGACCTGGAGGGAACGCTCGACTATCTGCTGAAGGCCCTCTTCGGCGAGCGCCGGGAAACCCGATTCGCCACTCACCACTTCCCGTTCACGGAGCCCTCGATCGAGGCGCTCGTCTCGTGTCACCTCTGCGACGGGTCCGGTTGTCCGGTCTGCCGCCATTCCGGCTGGATCGAGGTGGGCGGTGCCGGGATGGTCGACCCCAACCTGTTCGCGTTCGTCGGCTACGACCCGGAGCGATATACAGGGTTCGCGTTCGGCTGGGGGCTCGAACGCATCGCTGTCCTGCGCCACGGGATCCCGGACCTCCGAGAGCTCTGGCGGAACGACCCGCGCTTGCTGAGGCAGTTCTAGTTCTCGTGGTGACTCTCGCACCAGGCACTGCGCGTCTGGCTCGCCATCTGCAAGGCGGTGCGCCGTCCTCGGTCGCGCCGGTGCCAGCCGGTACCGCGGCTTCCAGCGTCCGCGCATCGCTCGCACCTCCCGAGCCATTCGCGGGAGACCGTCACCGGAGAGGCCACTGATGCGTGCGCCGCTCTCGTGGCTCCGCGAGTACGTCACCGTCGACGCGACCGCCGAGGAGATCGCCTATCGGCTGGCGATCTCGTCCCTCGAGGTGGAGCGCATCATCGATGCCGGGGTCGCCGACGTCGACGGAAATCTGGGGCGTTTCCTCGTCGGCCGCGTGATCGAAGCTGTGCCCCATCCGAATGCCGACCGGCTGCGCGTCTGCCAGGTGGACGTGGGAGAGGGCGACGTGCGCCAGATCGTCTGTGGCGCCTGGAACTTCGAGGCCGGCGCCACGGTCGCGGTCGCGCTCCCGGGTGCATATCTTCCGATCCTCGACAAGCCGCTCGACGAACGCGAGCTCCGCGGGCAGGTCTCGCGGGGCATGATCCTCGCCGAGGACGAGGTCGGTCTGGGCGAGGATCACGCCGGGATCATGGTGCTCGACGACAGGCCCGAGCCCGGAACTCCGCTCTCCGACGTGCTTCCGATTCGCGATCGGGTTCTCGATGTCACACCGACGGTCAACAGGGTCGATCTCCTGTCGATGGTGGGTCTTGCGAGGGAGGTCGCGGGATTGCTCGACGGGGAGCTCCACCCTCCGGCGCCAGACGATCCCGCGATCGTCGATGCCGAGCCCGTCGACGTCGCGATCGAAGACTTCCACGGATGCCCGCGCTACATCGGGCGGGTGTTCCGCGACGTCGCGATCGGCGCGTCTCCCCAATGGCTTCGTTCGCGCCTGTATCTCGCCGACATGCGATCGATCTCGAATGTCGTGGACGTCACGAACTACGTCATGCACGTGTGGGGGAGCCCCCTCCACGCCTTCGACCGCTCGAAGCTGGCGGGTGGGCGAATCGTCGTACGCCGCGCTCGGCCGGGGGAGGAGCTCCGCACGCTCGACGGCACGCTCCGTAGGCTCGTTCCCGAGGATCTCATGATCACCGACGGCGAGCACTCGGTCGCACTCGCCGCGATCATGGGAGGCGAGGAGAGCGAGGTCTCGGAGGACACGAGCGAGGTGCTGCTCGAAGCGGCGAACTTCGAGCCGCTCGGGATCCTCCGCTCATCCGAGCGCCTCGGCCTCCGGACGGCCGGCTCCAATCGCTGGGAGAAGGGAGTCGACCCGTACCTCGCAGAGAGCGCGGCGGTTCTTGCGAGTCGGATGATCGTGGACCTCGCGGGCGCGCGCCTGACCGGTCACGCCGACGTCCACGCCGGGCTTCCGGAACGACCGGTCGTCCGTCTTCGCCCCGAGCGGGCGTCGCTCGTCATCGGACTCGAGGTTGCTCCGCACGAGCAGCGCGCGACGCTCGAGGGCTTCGAGTTCGAGGTCTCGAGCGACTGGGACGTGACCGTGCCCACCTGGCGAGCGCGCGACGTGACCCGCGAGATCGACGTCATCGAGGAGATCGCCCGCCCGGTGCTCGACAGGGTCCCGCACACGATGCCCTTGCGCCGACACGTACGAGGACGCCTCTCGAAGGAGCAGCGGCTTCGTCGCTTCGTCGAGGACGTGCTCGTGGGCGCAGGCGTCTCCGAGGCGTACACGTGGAGCCTCGTGGGCTCGGACCCGAGCCCCGACGCGATACGCCTCCGGAATCCGATGACGTCGGACCAGGTCGTCCTGCGGACGACCATCGTCCCCGGTCTCGTCGAAGCCGCTCGCACGGGTCTCGATGCCGGCGCTCACGATGTCGCGCTGTTCGAGATCGCCCGCGTCTACCTGCCATCCGGTGAGCAGCTCCCGCACGAGCGCTGGCGCGTGGCCGGTGTCGTGGCGGGAGGCTACGAGGTCGCCAAGGGCGTGCTCGAGACGCTCTATGGAGCCCTCCACGTCGAGCTCAGGGTGGAACGCGGGACGAACCCGTTTCTCCATCCCGGCAAGGCCGCCGAAACCGAGGCGGGCTGGCTCGGCGAGCTTCATCCGGCCCTGCTCGAGGGAGCATGGGGAGCGTTCGAGCTCGACTTGGAGACTCTGTTCGCGCACGTCCCGGAGCGGATCGTGTACGAGGACGTGCTCACGTTCCCGGCCGTCCTCCAGGACATAGCGGTCGCCGTCGCCGAGAACGTCGAGGCCGGAGCTCTCGTCGATGCCGCGCACGAGGCGGCCGGCGCACTCCTGCGCGAGGCGCGCGTGTTCGACGTCTATCGCGGCGCGCAGGTCGGCGAGGGTCGCAAGTCGGTCGCCATCCATCTCTCGTTCCAGTCGCCCGAGCGCACGCTCACGGACGACGAGGTGGCCGAGTTGCGCCGTCGGATCATCGCTGCGCTGTCCGACCGCCTCGACGCAGAGCTCCGAGCCTGAGACGCCTCAAGACGAGCGGCCAGGTCGATCATCGTGGAGTGAGTCCTGCCAAACCGATCGCTGCCTGGTCGCGTAGAGTGACGCAGATGCCGCGCATCCTCGTCGTTGTCCTGGCACTTGCGGCTGCCGCTCTCCTGGGGGCGACGGACGGGTCGGCCGTCCAGTCACAGAACGTGAAGCTCGTGGGGACGGTCGGACCGGGGTTCTCCATCACTCTGGTGGACGCCCAGGGCAATCGCGTGCGAAGCCTTCCGCCCGGCGCCTACGACATCGAGGTCAGGGACCTGTCCGAGGAGCACAACTTCCACCTCACGGGCCCGGGCGTCGACCGGCTAACCCCGGTCGGAGCTGCGACGACGGAGTCCTGGACCGTCACCCTGACGAACGGGACGTACAGGTACGTCTGCGACCCGCACGCGACGACGATGCGTGGTTCGTTCACGGTCGGGGCAACGCCGACCACACCTCCGCCAACGTCCACACCCACGCCCGTGACGGCCAAGACGCGGCTCGTGCTGACGTCGGGACCAGGCTTCGTCATCACGCTGAAGACTCCGAAGGGCAAAGCCGTGAAGACGATGAAGCGTGGCACGTACACGATGGTCGTACGTGACCGCGGACCCACTCACAACGCACACGTCGTCGCGCCCGGCTTCAACAGGAAGACGAGCCCGCTGACGTACACGGGCTCGCAGACCTGGAGGGTGAAGCTCTCGCGGACCGGGACCATTCGGTTCCTCTGCGATCCTCACGCCCGCGGTGGCATGAGGGGATCCGCGAAGATCGTCGGCTGACTCAAACGGAACGGCCGGCCAGCCGCCAGACGGGGCCCTGCGTATCGGCGTTCTCAGCGTCGGCGAGCTCGCCGAGCAGAGAGATCCGGCCCGTGATCCCGTCCGCGTCCATCCGCGTGAAACAGCGCCGGGCCATGCCTGGCGAGACGCCGTAGCCCTGCTTGCCCGACACGCGGAAGCGGAGGGCGATCGCGTCGGGATTTCGCGTCGGGTTCATCGGGGCGCCGAGAAGCGCCGCTCTCGGGACGTGGTCGCTCGACTCGAGCTCGAGCTCGCAGAGGAGGTCGCTCCAGCCCGGAGCGAGCCGGGCGACGGCGTCATCCCAGGCGTCTACCAGCGACCCCCGCCTCGGAGTCGGTACGGCGGCGGCGGGCGCCGCTCGCGTCGACCCGATCAGGGAGAGCGTGCCCCAGACGCGTCTGGAGTCGAGCCGCGAGAGGAGGTTCCGAAGCCGTTCGCGACTGCTCCCTTCGCGGCTGATGTGGAACCGGAGCTCGCGTCCGACCCGTCCCGGCGCGAGCGGAGCGAGGATCGCAGCCGCGACCGCGGTCGAGCCCTCCGGGGTGAACGAGAGCTGGACGTCGTCCCAGTCGGGCTCGAGCTCGCCCTCCATCTGTGCCCACTGATCGGCAGCTCGCATCGGCGGATCAGCATAATGGCCGCTCGATGGCGACTGTCGAGGAGAGAGCCGGACACGGGGGCCGGCGAGTGTCCGAGGAGGTTCTGCGTGCGTTTTTCCGCGAGATGCTCCTCATCCGGCGCTTCGAGGAGAAGGTGGAGGAGCGCTTCCGCGCCGGCGAGCTTCCTGGGTTCCTGCACGTCGCAATCGGTCAGGAGGCGGTGGCGACGGGTGTTTGCGCGGCGCTGGAGCGCGAGGACGTCATCGCCTCGACGCACCGCGCGCACGGGCACACGATTTCCAAGGGGACGCCGATCGATCGGATCATGGCCGAGCTCTACGGGAAGGTCGAAGGCTGTAGCGGCGGCTACGGAGGCTCGATGCATCTCTACGACATCGAGGTCGGAAATCTCGGCGCGAACGCCGTCGTCGCAGGCGGGTTGCCCGGGATCGTGGGGGCGGCTCTCGCGTTCGAGATGCGCGGCGAGAAGCGTGTTGCGGTCGCGTTCTTCGGCGACGGCGCCACGAACACGGGTACCTTCCACGAGTCGCTGAACCTCGCGCAGCTCTGGAAGGTTCCCGCGATCTTCGTCCTCGAGAACAACGGCTGGGCGGAGTCGACGCCGGCGGTGCAGCAGCTCCCGCTTCCGGTCGCGGAGCTCGGGAAGCGTGCACGCGCGTACGAGATGAAGCTCATCGAGGCAGACGGACAGGATGTCGAGGCCGTCTACCTCGCTGCGCTCGCGGCTCGGGACCATGCTCTGGCGGGGAGGGGCCCCGTGCTCCTCCACCTTCGCACGCACCGGCTGACCGGCCACTACGTCGGCGACCCACAGGTCTACCGAGACCGCGACGCGCTCAAGCAGGAGCGCGAGACGAAGGATCCCATCCGGCTCCTGGGAGCGCGGCTCGAGCTCTCGGACGAGGAGTTCGCGTCCATCGACGCCGAGGTAACGGCGGAGGTCGAGGCGTCGGTCGAGTTCGCGAAGGCAGGAACCGATCCCTCGCCAGAAGACGCGCTCAAGTACGTCTATGCCTGAGATCACCTATCGCGAGGCGGTTCGTGACGCGCTCGCGCGAGCGCTCCGCCAGGACGAGAGCGTCTTTCTCATGGGCGAGGACATCGCCGAGATGGGTGGGTCGATGGCCGTGACTCAGGGCCTCCTCGAGGAGTTTGGACCGAAGCGGATCCGCAACACGCCGATCTCCGAGATGGCGATCGTGGGCAGCGGCATCGGCGCAGCGATCCAGGGCATGCGGCCGATCGTCGAGATCATGTACGAGGACTTCCTCACGCTCTCGATGGAGCAGCTCGTGAACCAGGCTGCCAAGCACCGGACGATGTCCGGCGGCCAGGTGAAGGTGCCTCTGACGATCCGGACGCAGGGCGGCGCCGGCTGGTCGCCGGGTGCGCAGCACGCGCAGCAGCTCGAGGCGTGGTTCGTTCACGTCCCCGGTCTCAAGGTCGTCTTCGCCTCGACCCCCGAGGACGTTCGCGGCCTGCTCTGGTCTGCGATCTACGACGACAACCCCGTCGTCTTCTTCGAGCACCGCACGCTCTATCCGATCAAGGGCGAGGTTCCGACAGAGCTCGTGCCGATTCCGCTCGGAAAGGCGCGCGTGCACCGCGAGGGGGACGACGTGACCGTGGTGGCGACCGGACGGCTCGTGCACGAGGCGCTGAAGGCAGCGGACACCGCCGAGAGCGAGGGCATCTCCGTCGAGGTCGTCGACCCGCGGACGCTGCTTCCCCTGGACGAAGAGACGATTGTGAGCTCCGTGCGCAAGACGACCCGGTGTGTCACCGCGCACGAGGCCGTGACACGAGGTGGGTTCGGTGCCGAGCTTGCCGCCGTGGTCCAGCACGCCGCGTTCGACTGGCTGGATGCCCCGATCGAGCGGGTCGGGGCGAAGTTCGCCCCGCTGCCGTTCGCTCCCGCGATGGAGCAGTGGGTCGTCCCGCACGCCGAGGAGGTCCTCGAGGCGATCAGGCGCACGGTCGCCCGAGCTTGATGCCATGGCGGTAGAGGTCAAGCTCCCGCGTCTCGGGCAGGGCATGGAATCGGGGACGATCGTGCGCTGGCTGAAAGCGGAAGGCGAGGCGGTTGCCAAGGGCGATCCGCTCTACGAGCTCGACACCGACAAGGTGACGCAGGAGGTCGAAGCGGAAGCCGCGGGCGTCCTGCTCAGGATCGTGGTCGCGGATGGCGAGGTCGACGTCGGGGAGACCGTCGCCGTGATCGGAGCACAGGACGAGGACGTCTCGGAGATCCTGGCAGGTGCACAGGGCGGAAACGGCGGCGCGCCCGCTGTGAGCCCCGAGCCGGGGGCAGCGCCGCGAGCCGTGGAGGAGGCAAGTGGCTCGGAGCCCGATGGTGTGGTCGAGCCTGCGGAACAGGAGATTGCTCCACCCAGCCGTCGTCCCGGGGAGCGGGTGAAGGCGTCTCCGCTTGCGCGCCGAATCGCCCGCGAGCGAGGTATCGATCTGACGTCCGTCCCGGGCACCGGCCCCGAAGGGAGAGTGATCGCAGAGGACGTCGAAACGGCCGCTTCTCGACCGCCGTCGGCGGCAGTGGCGGCAGCACCGACTCCGCCGTTTCCGCCGGGACTCGAGGTCGAGGTCGTCGAGCTCACGTCGACGCGCCGCACGATTGCGCGCCGCCTCACGGAGGCCTGGCAGGCTCCGGTCTTCCAGCTCTCGGTCACGGCCGACTCCTCGCGGCTCGTCGAGATGCGGGAGCAGCTGGTCGAGCTCCTGAACGAGGGCGATGTGAAGCCGACTGTGAACGACGTGCTCATCCGGCTCGTCGCGGCCGCGCTCATGCGACACCGCCCGGTCAACGCGCACTTCGTCGACGGAAGAGTCCTGCGCTTTCCGAGCGCCAACGTCGGCATCGCCGTCGCCGCGCCGACGGGGCTCGTCGTCCCCGTCATCCGGAACGCCGAGCGAAAGTCCGTTCTCGAGATCGCAGGCGACCGTGCCGACCTCGTGACGCGGGCGCGGGCAGGGAAGCTCCAGCTCGTCGATCTCGAAAACGGCTCGTTCACCGTCTCCAACCTCGGGATGTACGGCATCGAGCAGTTCATCGCCGTCCTCAACCCGCCGCAGGTCGCGATCCTCGCCGTCGGCTCGATCGAGGAACGCGCCATTGTCGCCGCGGGCGAGCTCGCGATCGCGCCCACGATGACCATGACGCTGACGTGCGATCACCGCGCGATCGACGGTTCGGAGGGCGCAGAGTTCCTACGAACGGTCAAGGCACTCGTCGAGAACCCGGCCCTCGCGCTCTGAGCCCGGCTCGCGATTCCGGGGTCGCCGGTGGTCGCGACCCTGCCGGCAACTCG
>DATIBA010000224.1:0-19017 GCA_035457765.1 Gaiellaceae bacterium | reverse complement strand
GTACGGTGCGAGCTGGACCATGCGCGTTCGCGTGTATTCGCGCCGCTTCTCATAGAGGCGCACGGAGAACCCCTCCATCGGCTGGAGCAGTGCCGTGAGCAGAAGGCCCACGGGGCCTGCGCCGACCACATGCACTCGCATACAGGGGGGCAGTCTCTCAGAGCCGTCGAGTCAGATGTCGGGGGCGGCATTGGTTTCGTTGCTCGAGCTGCAGGCACGACACGCAGGGCTGAGCCGGACCACGCCATTCCTACGCGACACTGCCCCTACGTGGAGTCACCGTCCGTCGTTGCGTTCGATCGTGGCGGGTATGGCCAGCCACGGGTGCCGTCGAGCCGACCGAGACGACGAAACGTACCGAAGCGTGGCTCGCCGGCTCGTCACGCCCTGCGAGCGGTCTGGGTCGGTCAGTCGGTCGCCGGAGCGGACGGTGGCTGAGCGCTGGTCGACCGCAGCGGTGCGAGGAACACGACGGTCAGTACGACGAGCACGGCTGCCGCGATCGCGATCGTCCAGCCGTCGTCGGACGTCGGTTTGACCACCATTGCGAAGATGATCGCGTACATGAAGGCGAGATCGATGCGCAGGATCGTGAAGAGGCGTTGGATCAACTCCTGACCTGCCGGTGTGGTCGGGCCGACAACGGGGATCCGCTTCGCCATCGGCGCGAGGACGAAGAGTCCGACGACGAACGACGCAGCGAAGGTGACGAGCGCGAAGATCACCCACAGCTGACCCCAGTCCCAGTTCCCGTCGATCATCAGCCCGATTCCGGCGAGGACGACCACGAGCGAGGCCGGGACGAACATGCGCTCGCTGAGCACTCCGGCGCGACCGGCGAAGCGAGCCATCTCCTCCGGGTCACCGCCGCGGCGCACGACGGCCCCGTACATCTGGAACGTGAACGCGCCGCCGAGCCAGATCACGGCCGCGGTGATGTGCACGAACAGCAGGAACTCGTACCAGGTCATGAAGAGTCAACCTCCGACGTAAGCGCAAGGTCGATCTTCTACGTCAGCCGAGGACGATGCAAGTCCTACGCTGACGTCGGCTACCGCGAGACGATTCCGGTCATCTTGGAAGAGACGAAAGCAGCCGCTCGGCGTCGGGGGGCATCGTCCTGACGGAGACTCCATCCCCGCCCGCGAAGAAAGGCATAGACCCTCGTTCCCTCGACGATCTCCCAATGCTCGCGCTCGAAATCCTCGCGTACCCCTCGCAGCGGATGATGACCCCGCCTCGCAAAGGTTCGCTGCTACTCCTGAGGGACGTGTCGGTCGCAGCCGCCGTCACTCCCACCTGCACCAACGCGACGGCGGAGAGAAGCGCCACGATCACGTGACGCACTTCGAGCGACCCGACCATGCGCACGCCCGGCAGATCGGAGCGCGTCGGCCTCAGGGCGCAGGGGTGAGTCCGTGGCGGTGCATCACCTCCGCGATTGCTCCAAGGTCGGGTGGGCCGCCGGCTGCGGCGTCGAGAATGGTCGCTACCTCACGGAAGTAGTCGGGGCCGAGGATGCCCGGAGTCACGACGGCGAGCGCCTTCGCGTCGAGACCGTGGGTGTTGTCGAAGTGGTGGACGGCCCCGCGGGGAATGAAGAGCGCCTCGCCGGGACCGACTTCCGTCGCGATGCCCTCGATCGTCCAGGTCAAGACGCCCTCCAGGCCGTAGATCGTCTCCTCGTACGCATCGTGGCTGTGTGCCGCTGCGACCTTCGCGCCGGCCGGAACGTCGAACTCGAAGACCGCAACCGACCCTCCCGACTCGTCGCCCTCGACCACGAACCGGATCGCCATTGACCCGACTCCGATCTCCTCACGCGCTCGTGTCGTCGCCATCGTGTCTTCCTCCTCTTGCCTAGCTGGTAAAGTAACTTGACTATACATGCCATCCAGCAACCCGTCAAGTGTTTTTACTACTGCCCCAGACGCGGGCCGGGCGTTCGGGCCACCGCTGATCGGCGCCCTCCTGCGCATCCCGTGGGAGGCCGTGCAGCGGCACATGCTCGAGCGGCTGCACGAGCGCGGTTTCGGGGATCTCGACGCGGCGCACCTCAACGTCTTCCAGTACCCGGGGCCGCAGGGTGCAAGGCCCACTGAACTGGCGACCCGGCTGAGGATCAGCAAACAGGCGCTCAACTACCTCCTCGGCGAGCTCGAGCGTCTCGCATACCTCGAGCGCCGACCGGATCCCGACGACCTGCGCTCCAAGCGCGTCGCGCTCACGCGACGCGGCACCGACGCGGTCAGGGTGATCCGCGAGGCGGTCGCCGAGATGGAGACCACCTGGGCGCAACAACTGGGTCCGGAGCGCTTCACCCAGCTTCGCGAGCTCCTGCTCGAGCTCAACCAGCAGACGTCACCCGCGTCTCGGGGCGTAGGCGAGCATGCACGCGGTCGCAGCCGGAAAGAAGCGGGTGGCGCGCGCGCCTGATCGCCGATGCGCCCGGCGTCAAACGCACGAGACAGCCTCCGTCTCACGTCGAGCCTCTAGTCTGCCCCCGTGTCCGAGAACGGTCGCCGCCCGCGGATCCTCGTCCTTAACCAGTACTACTGGCCCGGTGTCGAGGCGACCGCGCACCTCCTCACGGAGCTGTGCGAGGCCCTCGCCGAGGACTACGACGTCGAGGTCGTGACGGGTGTTCTCCACGGCCACGAGGACGATCCGCGCCAGGTGGAGCACAACGGCGTCAGCATCGTGCGGGTTGCGTCGACATCGTACGAGCGCTCGGCGCTCGGCCGCAGGGCTCTCAACTACGTGTCGTACCTCGGATCCGCGCTCGGCCATGCGCTCAGCGGTCCGCCGCCGGACCTCGTCCTGTGCATGACCGACCCCCCGATCATCGGCGACCTCGGGGTTCTCGTCGGGAGGCGCATCGGAGCGCCCGTCGTCGTCATCAGCCAGGACGTCTTCCCCGAGATCGCAACGGAGCTCCACCGCTTGAGCAACCCTGCGGTGATAGGTGTCCTCGGCACGCTCGTCGGTGCCTATCTGCGGCGAGCCGACCGGATCGTCGCGATCGGCGAGACGATGCGGGAGCGGCTCGAGGCCAAGGGCGCGCCTCCGGATCGCTTGCGCGTCATTCCCAACTGGGTCGACACCCACGCGATCACGCCGCAGCCGCGAGACAACGCATGGGCGGTGCAGCACGATCTCGTCTCACGCTTCGTCGTCATGCACTCCGGCAATGTGGGGCACGCCCAGGACCTCGACAGCCTCGTGCGCGCGGCGACCTTCCTCCGGGACCGTCGAGACGTCCAGATCGTGATCGCCGGCTTCGGCGCCCGCCATGCCGAGATGCTTGCTCTCGCATCGAGGCTCGAGGTCGAGGAGACGGTGCGCTTCCTCCCGTACCAGAAGCGCGAGCGGCTGCCGCTGTCGCTCTCGAGCGCCGACGTTCACGTCGTCGGTCTCGCGAAGGGTCTCGCCGGGTACGTGGTTCCCAGTCGCCTCTACGGGATCCTCTCCGCGGGACGCCCTGTGATCGTCGCCGCCGAGGACGAGAGCGAGACCGCGCGCCTCGTCAGGGAGGTCGGTTGTGGAGTCGTGATTCCCCCATCTCGACCCGACCTGCTCGCGCGGACGATCCGCGAGGCCGCTGACGGCGGCTTCGAGCTCGACGAGATGGGGCGGCGCGGCCGCGCGTACGTCGAGGAAGAGGCCGACCGCGTCGTTGCGATGGAGCGATACCGGGCGCTCGTCCGTGAGCTGCTCCGGGAGCGAGCGGCCGTCGGTGCGGTGGGAGCCGCTGCATGACGCTCGACGCCTACGAGCGAGTACCGCTCCTGTTCGGGCCGTCTCTGGGCCAAGCGCGAGGACTGCAACTCCGCGCTGGCGTACCGCGGCAACAAGGTGCGAAAGCTGGAGTACCTGGTGGCGGATGCGCTTGCGCAGGGGTGCGACACCCTCGTCTCGATCGGAGGCGTCCAGTCGAACCACACGCGTCATGTCGCCGCGGTCGCGGCGAAGCTCGGACTTGGCTGCGTGCTCGTGCAAGAGCACTGGGTCGAGTGGCCCGACGCCGTCTACGACAAGGTCGGAAACATCCTGCTCTCGCGACTCATGGGTGCCGACGTGTGGCTCGACCCCGCCGGCTTCGACATCGGCATCCGTCCGAGCTAGGAGGAAGCTCTCGCGTCGGTCGTCGAGAGCGGCGGCCGGCCGTATGCGATCCCGGCGGGTGCGTCCGATCATCCACTCGGCGGGCTCGGCTTCGCTCGCTGGGCCGACGAGGTCTCAGAGCGGGAACATGCCCTCGGGGTCTTCTTCGACACGATCGTCGTCTGTTCCGTGACCGGGTCGACGCAGGCCGGCATGATCGCGGGCTTCGCCGCGCAGGAGCATGCTCGGAACGTCCTCGGCATCGACGGCTCCGCGACTGTGGAGCAGACCTGGGCTCAGATCGCACGGATCGCGCGATCGACTGCAGAGGCGATCGGCCTGGGTCGTCCACTCCGCGACGATGAGATAGTCCTGCTCGACGAGTGGCATGCCGGCACGTACGGAATGCCGGATACGAAGACGATCGATGCCATTCGCCTGTGCGCGCGACTGGAGGGCGTTCTCACCGATCCGGCCTACGAAGGCAAGTCGATGGCGGCGCTGATCGATCTCGTGCGGTCGGGCCGCATCGAAGCAGGCGCGCGCGCGCTATACGCCCATCTCGGTGGGCAGCCGGCGCTGAACGCGTACGCCGGCGCTTTCTGACCGGTCTACACTCGCGCGCGTGCTCGCCAAGGTCGTCTTCTGGAGTTCGCTCGAGGCGCTCGCGTGGACGCATGCCGGATACCCCGCAGCAATGGGAGTGCTCGCTCGCCTTCGGCCGAAGCCGGTACGGAAGGCCGGAATCACACCGTCCGTCTCGCTCGTGGTGTCCGCGCACAACGAGGAGTCGCTCATCCGCCGGCGGATCGAGAACCTCCTCGCACTCGACTATCCGAAAGACCGGCTCGAGATCGTCGTCGCCTCCGACGGCTCCACCGATCTGACCGACTCCCTCGTGGCGGAGATCGCGGCTCGCGAGCCGAGAGTGCGCCTTCTCCAGTGCCCGCGCCAGGGGAAGGTAGCCGCGCAGCATCGTGCGGTGCGTGAGACGACGAGCGACGTCCTCGCGTTCACGGACGCGAACACCGAGTGGAAGGGTGACGCGTTGCGAGAGCTCGTGCGCAACCTTGCGGACCCCGAAGTCGGCTACGTCTGTGGTCAGCTTCGCCTCGAAAGCGCCGACGGCGCGAACATGGAGGGCGTCTACTGGCGCTACGAGACGTGGGTGCGCGCGCAGGAGTCGGCATGCAGCTCCATCACTGCGGGAAACGGAGCGATCTACGCCGTCCGCCGCGAGGCCTACGTGGAGGACGACCCCAGGTTCGGGCACGACTTCGGTTTCCCCTACCTCATGGAGCAGTCGGGCAGGCGTGCGGTGTACGAGCCGAATGCGGTCGCGGTCGAGAAGCCGGCGGCCGAGCCCGAGGACGAGTACGCACGAAAGGTGCGCACGATCTCGCGGGCGCTGGGCCACATCCTGACGGGCCGGATCTTGCGACCGACGCGGCCCCTCTACGCGCTCGAGCTCGTGTCGCACCGAGTCCTGCGCTACTCGACCGGTCTTCTCCATCTCGGCCTGCTGGGATCGAACGTCCTTCTCCTGAGCCGGGCACCGTTCTATCGCCGCTTCTTCGCGTTGCAGCTCACTGGCCTCGGACTGGCCGCGGCCGGGCGAGCGCGGCTTCCCGTGCCCGGTGCGAGGCTCGCCTACTACTACTACGTCGTGACCAAGGCGACGGTGGGGGCGTTCGTCTCGTACCTCCGCTCGGGGACGCCGCAGACATGGGACAAGGCCAAGGGGACGCGCTGAATCGCCTCGCAGACGTGCTCGTTGCGGGTACCGGCCTCGTACTCGCGAGTCCGTTCCTCGGGCTGGCGATGCTCGCGACGAAGCTCGAGGACGGTGGGCCCGTCTTCTACCGGCAGACTCGCATCGGCAAGGACGGCGAGGACTTCGAGGTTCTGAAGCTGCGCTCGATGGTGGTAGGAGCCGAGAGCCTCGGCGCCGGGTACGCGGTCGACGAGGGCGACGCGCGAATCACTCGTGTCGGTCGAGTTCTGCGGCGGACGTCGATCGACGAGCTTCCGCAGCTCTGGAACGTCGTCCGTGGGGACATGAGCATCATCGGCCCGCGTCCCACGCTTCGCTACCAGGTTGAGCAGTACGACGAGCACCAGCGGCGCCGGCTCCACGTCCGACCCGGTCTCACCGGCTGGGCGCAGGTTCATGGGCGCGCGTCGCTTCCGTGGGCCGAGCGAATCGAGCTCGACGTCTGGTACGTCGACAATCGCTCGCCGCGGATCGACCTCGAGATCCTCCTTCGGACGCCGCTCGCCCTCTTCCGTGGGACCTACCGCGGTGCGACGGGTGGCTGGCGCTAGCCGACGGCCGTCAGCCCTTTCGCGGCCAGCAACGCTCGATAGAGGCGGTCGACGTCGTCGACGAGGCGGGCGACCGAGTAGCGCTCGAACATCTCCCGCCGTCCGTACTCGCCGAGCCGAGCCCTGAGCTCGGGGTTCGAGGCGAGCTCTGCGAGCCGGTCCGCCGCGCCCTCGACGTCGCCCGGCTCGACGAGAAAGCCGTCGACGCCGTCGGTGACGACGTCGGGAACGCCGCCGACACGGTTCGCGACGACGGGTGTGCCGGATGCGAGGGCCTCGATCGCACTCACCGGCGTTCCCTCGTTGACGGACGGGAGCACGAACGCGTCGAAGAGACGGTAGTAGCCGGCGACGTCGGACTGGTAGCCGACGAAGTAGCTCGAGCGCGCGATGCCGAGGTCGTGGGCCAGCTGCTCCAGCCGCTCGCGGTCGGGGCCGTCGCCGACCATGCAGACGACGGCGTCGACTCCGCGCTCGCGCGTTGCCCGCACGATCTCGAGGACGGAACCCGTGTCCTTGACGCCGGTCATCCGCCCGACCCAGCCGATCACGAACGCCGACGGTGGAATGCCGTACAGCCGGCGAAGGTCGAGATCCGCGGTCGGGTCCTCGAGCCGATCCTCGAGCGGGATGCCGAGGCGGATCACCGAGAACTTGCTGAGAGGCGCGATGCGCTGCTCGACGAGCTCGTCCCGCACCTCTGGGCTCACTGCCACGAGGACGTCCGAGCTGCGTGCGAGGTTCCGCTCCACCTGGCGGAAGAAGGCCGTTCGCGCAGGGCCGAAGTACCCCTTGAGGACGTGCCCGTGAAACGTGTGGACGACGATCGGCGGGCGCGCACGGCCCGCCAGGAGCGCCGCGGCACGTGCGATCGCGCCGGCCTTCGCGGTGTGTGTATGCAGGATGTGCGGGCGTTCGCGACGGATCAGCGCCGTCATGTGTCGGACGGAGCGGGCATCGTGGAGCATCGAGACCTCGCGCTGGAGCTCCGGGACGCTCACGACGGTGACGCCGAGCCGTTCGGCGAGAAAGTCCATCGAGTCCTCACCGCGCGCGAGGCTGCCTGCGACGAGTGTCGTGTGGTACCCGCGCGTCTCGAGCCCGGCAGCCAGGTTCGCCACATGGATCGCAGGTCCACCCATGTTCAGGCGGGCGATGACGCGCAGGATGCGAATCGGCTCGGTCACGGGCGCCTCACGTTATCGACGCCGCAGTCACCCCATCCTGCAACAGACTGTTGCAGGTCCGTCCGAGTACGCTCTTCGCTCGTGGTCGTGCTCTTCACGTGTGCGGGCCAGCGCGTCGACATCGTCCGCGCGTTCCGGGCGGCCGGGGCAGTGGTCCTCGGCGCCGACGCCGACCCGCTCGCGCCCGCGCTCTACCATGCCGATCGCCAGGCAATCGTCCCTCTGGTCGCGGATCCGGCCTACGTGCCGGCGCTCGCGACGCTCGTTCGCGAGCACGACGTCCGCTTGATCGTGCCGCTGAACGATCTCGACCATCCCGTGCTCTCGCGGGCGCGGGACGAGCTTGCACCGGCCCTCCTGCTCCTTCCGGATGCCGACGTCTGTGCGCGAATGTCCGACAAGCTCGAGGCGCACCGGTTCTTCCTCGAGCACGGAATCCCGTCGCCGAGGAGCTGGGAGCCCGAGGACGTCCCCGACGATGCGCGCTACCCGGTGTTGGTCAAGGCACGCGAGGGCTTCGGCTCGCGTCACATCTATCGGGCGGACGATCCCGAGCAGCTCGACTTCTTCCTGCGCTACACGACAGTGCGCTCCTTCGTCCAGGAGCAATGTCTCGGCGAGGAGTTCTCGATCGACGTCTTCTGCGACATGGACGGGCGCTGCCTGAATGCGATCCCGCGGACGATGCTGCTCTCGAAGGGCGGCGAATCGATCAAGGGCGCTTCGATTCAGGACGAGGAGCTCATCACGCACGGGGCACAGGTCGCGGAGACGGTCGGGATCAAGGGCCCGGCGAACGTGCAGTGCTTCCGCGAGCCGGGCGGAGCTCTCCCCATCACCGACGTCAACACGAGGTTCGGCGGCGGGTTTCCGCTACCGCTCGCGTCGGGGGGCCGCTACCCGGAGCTCGCTCTCGCGCTTGCGCGTGGCGAGCGCCTCGAGCCTCGGCTCGGCGAGTTCGAGGAGGGCGTCGTCATGACGCGGTTCTTCTCCGAGGTCTGCCTGGAGCGTGATGGGGACGGCTCTCTTCGTCCCCTCCAGCGGCTCACCTAGCATTCCCGGGCTATGCGCTACGTCGTCACCGGCGCCGCCGGATTCATCGGCTCTCACCTCCTGCGGACGCTCCTCGATCGTGGGCACGACGCGACGGGCTGGGACGCCTTCACGGACTACTACGACCCGGCCCTGAAGGAGGAGAACGCGCGCGGCCTGCCCGTGGAGCGGATCGATCTCACGGAGGATCGGCTCGAGCTGGACGGCGTCGACGGCGTGTTCCATCTCGCGGGCCAGCCGGGCGTGAGGAGCTTCGGGAGCGTCTTCCCCGTCTACGTCCGGCACAACGTCGTCGCGAGCCAGCGGCTGTTCGAGGCTGCGGTCGAAGCGCGCGCACGAGCGGTGTTCGCCTCCTCGTCGTCGATCTACGGCGATGCGGCGACGTACCCCACGCCGGAGGACACGACGCCACGGCCGCTCTCCCCGTACGGGATCACGAAGCTCGCGGCCGAGCATCTCGCCCAGGCGTATCGGCAGGAGTTCGGACTCGACGTCGTCACCGTTCGCTACTTCACGATCTACGGTCCGAGGCAGCGTCCGGACATGGCCTTCGCGCGCATGGTCTCTGCCCTCGCGGAGGGCCGTCCCTTCGAGCTCCTCGGCGACGGCGCGCAGTCACGCAGCTTCACCTACGTCGACGACGCGGTCGAGGCGACGATCGGCGCGATGGAGGGCGCGAGCTCCGGCTCGACGCTCAACGTGGGCGGCGGCGAGGAGGTGTCGATGCTGCAGGCGATCGAGGCGCTAGGAAGAATCGCCGGGCGCCGGCTCGAGATCGTCCGGTCGCCTCGCCGTCAAGGAGACGCGACTCGGACGGCCGCCGATACGGCGAGGATCCGCGCCGAGATCGGGTGGGAGCCGACGACTCCGTTCGAGGAGGGTCTCGCCGCTCAGTGGCGCTGGGCCGCTGATAGGGTCGCGGCCGCATGACGGACGGCCGGACGGCTCCGGAGCTGGAGGGCGAGCAGGAAGTCGATCTCTCGTCGGCCTGGCAACGTCTCAAGGTGCGGTGGTGGCTGCCCGTCGGCGGCCTCCTCGTCGGTGCCGTCGTCGGCCTTGCTCTCGCCCTCTCGGCAGGCTCCGTCTGGCGGGCCGAGACCATCGTCTACCTCGGTCAGCCGTTCGCCCCGCTCGGCGGCGGTCAGATCCAGAGCCTCGCGACGAACCCGCGGACGGTCGGCGAGATCATTCGCTCGGAGTCGGTTTTGCAGGACATCGCGAGAGCGACGGGGATTCCCGTATCGAAGCTCCGGTCCTCGATCTCGACGCGTGAGCTCGTTGCCACCGGACAGATTCGCGGGATCAACCCGCTCATCGAGATCGCGGTGAAGGGCTCGGGTCCCGTCCGTGTCGAACAGGCGGCCGACGAGCTCGCGGAGCGCGTCGTCGAGCGCGTCTCGCTCTACGTCACGGAGAAGACCAAGCTCCTGAAGCAGCAGGTCACGGTGAGCGAGGGGCAGCTGGCGGCGGTCGAAGCACGTATCGCCAGGGCGCAGGAACAGCAGGACGAGCTGCTCGGAAACCAGTCGCTTCCACCTGTCGAGCGTCTGCTGCTGAGCCAGAACCTCAACGCGGTCATCACGACGGCCGATGCGCGGAGAACCTCTCTCCAGGACGACCTCTTCGAGGCACGGCAACTGCTGAACCTCGCGGAGAGCGTCGAGTCGAGCCGCGTCGTCGAGCCCGCAGCCGCGGGCAAGACGACCGCGCGCTCGAGCCGGACGTCGCTGCTCGTCGGTGCGTTGATCGGGCTCCTCGTGGGCGCGATCGCGGCGCTCGTCGCGGACCCGATTGCCGCGCGCCGGCGCGGAGCGGCCGCGGCCGCGTCCTGATGCTCGAGGGGAAGCGGGTCGCAGTCGTCGTACCCGCGTTCGATGAGGAGCGCCTCGTCGGCGAGACGATTCGCAGGATCCCCGAGTTCGTCGACCGCGTCTACGTGGTCGACGACGCGTCGCGCGACGAGACCGCGGCTCGGGCCGAGGCGGTCGGTGATGCGCGCGTCGAGCTCATGCGGCACGAGCGGAACTCGGGCGTCGGAGCCGCGATCGCGACCGGCTACCGACGGGCGCTCGAGGACGACATCGACGTCGTCTGTGTGATGGCCGCAGACAACCAGATGGATCCCACCGAGCTCGAGAGCCTCGTCGAGCCGGTCGCCCACGGCGAGGTCGAGTACGCGAAGGCGAACCGACTGGTGTCGGGCGAGGCGTGGAAGGTGATCCCGAGGACCCGCTACCTGGGAAACGCCGTTCTGTCCCTGCTGACGAAGATCGCCTCCGGCTACTGGCACGTGGCGGACTCGCAGGCCGGTTACACGGCGCTCTCGTCGAGCGCGCTGCAACGACTCGAGCTCGACCGCCTCTACCCGCGCTACGGCTTTCCGAACGACATGCTGGTTCACCTGAACGTGCAGAGCGCGCGCGTGCGGGACGTTCCCTCGCGGCCGATCTACGACGTCGGCGAGCAGTCGGGGATCAAGCTGCGGTCGGTCGTGCCGCGTATCTCGTGGCTCCTCTTCAAGGCCTTCTGGTGGCGGATGGGCCAGAAGTACGTGATCCGCGACTTCCACCCGCTCGTGTTCTTCTATTCGTTCGGGGTGCTGATGCTTGCCGTCGGCTTCCTCCTCGGGCTACTCGAGCTCGTCTTGCGCATAGCCGGCAACGCGATCACGCCCGCGTCGATCGTGCTCGTGGCGGTGCTCCTCATCGCAGGTCTCCAGATGACGCTCTTCGCCATGTGGTTCGACATGGAGGCGAACAAGGACCTGCGGTAAGGCCGCCGTGACGCGGTTCGTGGCCCCGACCGTCGCTCCGACAGATCCCCTGCTAATCCGAGAAGTTCCATAAAGAGGCGCGACGTCGCGTCCCGAACTCGGTTCGCCAGGCAGCGAACGGCTCACCGGCAGCGGCCGCAAAATGCTTGGCCTAGGCGAGCGGGCATGGTAAGCAGTGCGCGTGCAGGACGAGATCGTCTTCCGCTTCCTCGACGAAGGGGTCGGCGCATCGGCGCGGCTACTCGGGGAGCAGGCACCGGAGACCTGCCGCGCCGTCTTGGACGCGTTGCCCGCCGCCGGATCCGCCCGTCACGGGATCTTTTCGGGAAGCGAGGTCTACCTCGTCCTTCCGGTGCTGCTCGCGCCACCGCGCGAGCACGCGACGACGATCGTCGGGCCGGGCGACGTCGGCTTTCTCACGGTCGAGAAGGGTTCGGGGTACGGCATCGAAGAGAGCTATTCGGAGATCTGCTGGTTCTACGATCTCGACGCAACGCCCTCGATGCCCGAAGGGCCGATCGCCGTGAACGTCTTCGCACGGCTCTACGAGGCAGAGGCCTTCTTCGCCGTGTGCCGGCGGATGCGGCTCGAGGGTGCGAAGAGGCTCGAGATCGCGCGCGCCGAGAGATAGCCGCCAGGCCTGAGGGTCCCGTCACGTCCGACTGCGCCTACTCGGGAGGCGAACAAGGACCTGCGTTCGAGGCTACGCGATCTGGGCTCGCCCTCAGCCCTCCCGGCTCACAGTCCACGGAGCGGAGAGCGAGAAGCAGCGATACCGCGTTCCCTCGTAGACGACCTGAGGTGAGATCAGGCGGAATGTTCCCGTCGCGTGCGTACCGGTGAAGGCGCCGGTGATGGAGAGCGTCTCGACCTGCCCGCCCGTCTCGAAGGGGAACTGTGAGATTGTCGCGGTGAATCTCGAGTCCGCCCGGATGGCGATCGTTCCGCGGTAGAGGAACCTCAAGGGCACTAGCGGGCGAGCACTGCCGCTGAAGCACGTCACGGTGACGTCGATGTCGAAGCTCGCGATCCTCAGCTCGGCGGTCACGTCGAAGCACAGTCGCTTGTTCTGGTTCGTCGTCGTTCCGCAGTAGCGACCGGGTTCGACCGCAGGCGGCGGCGGAGGAGGAGTCCTCGCGTTCCAGGTCGCCGGACCGCTGCGACAGGTACGCACGGTCCCGAACGGGTCGGTCTGGGAGAGCTCATAGCTCACCGTCCCGCTGGCCGACGAGGCGGCGAACTTGCCGGTCACCGAGTATCCAAATTCGGTGATGGAGAACGTTCCGTCCGCGGCGATCGGGTACTGGCCGCCGATCGAGCCGGAAAGGAAACCGACGGTCGGAGGCACGTCCGGTCCGCACCGCGCGATGACCTGACGGACACTCCAGTTCGCGAGCGTGCGGCCGTCGGCGAGGACGTCGAAGGTGACGCTGTCGCTGGCTGCCGTGCCCCCGTAGCTGCCCGCCTGTGCCGGAGGTGGCGGAGGTGGTGGCGGGAGTGTGAGCTGCCCGGTGAGGACGATGCGGATCGAGCCGGAGATGCGCGTACACGGAATTCTTCCCCTGCCGCGCCCGCTGCCTGCCACTCCCACGTACGCGCGCGAGCCGGAGAGAGCCTTCCACGCGCCCGTTGCCGAGCCACACGCCTGCCCGACGCGAACCGTGATCGTCCCCTTCGTGCCCGCCAGCGTCACGCGCAGCTGCACACGCTTCCCGGCGAGCGTGCGGCGTGCGCGTGCGGGGCCCGAGTCCGCGCTTGCTCCGCGCATCGTGAACGACCCTCGCAGCGTGCCTCGCAGAGACGTCACGATCGTGACAGCTCCCGACGGAGATGCGGGTTGTGAAGCCGAGTCGACTCGAGGCGAGCGGGCGTCACCTGCGCCGGAGACGTCCCCGTTCGCAGCGGCGATCAGGAGTCCGGAGGCGAGAGCCAGTCCCAGTGGGCGCGAGCGCGTACCGGACATCGGACGCGAGCGTACTCTCCCCTCGAACGAGTCGCGATCTCCCCCGTCCTGTTTACCATCCGACCAATGCCTACTTCACTCGTCACCGGCGGCTCCGGCTTTCTCGGCTCCCACCTCTGCGAGGCGTTGCTCGAGGGAGGCCACCGCGTCATCTGCGTGGACAACCTCGTCGTCTCGACGCTCGAGAACATCGACCACCTCCGCGACGACGCCTTCGCCTTCGTGAACCACGACGTGATCGAGCCGATCGTGGTCGACGAGCCGGTCGACTTCGTCTACCACCTTGCGGCGCTCGCGAGCCCGATCGACTACCTGCGGATGCCGCTGCACTCGCTGAAGACGGGCTCCTACGGGACACATCACTCGCTCGGGCTCGCGAAGGTCAAGCGCGCGCGGTTCTTCCTCGCCTCGACGAGCGAGGTCTACGGCGATCCGCAGGTGCACCCGCAGCCCGAGACGTACTGGGGGCACGTCAACCCGATCGGACCACGGGGCGTGTACGACGAGGCGAAGCGTTACGCCGAGGCGCTGACGATGGCGTACCACCGGCAGCAGGGCGTCGACACCGCGATCGTGCGCATCTTCAACACGTACGGGAGCCGGATGAGGGCGAACGACGGGCGCGCGATCCCGACGTTCCTCCGCCAGGCGCTCGAGGGCAAGCCTCTCACGGTCTTCGGCGACGGCTCGCAGACGCGGAGCTTCTGCTACGTCGACGACCTCATCCGCGGGATCATCCTGCTCGCCGAGTCGAAAGAGCACCTGCCGGTGAACCTCGGCAATCCCGACGAGAAGACGCTCCTCGAGCTCGCCGAGACGATCGTCCGTATCACGGGCTCGTCGAGCGAGATCGTCTTCGAGGCGCTTCCCGTCGACGATCCGCAGGTTCGGCAGCCCGACATCACGCGCGCCAAGCAGATTCTCGGTTGGGAGCCGGAGATCCCGCTCGAGGAGGGTCTTCGTCGGACGATCGCCTCGCTCGGGCGAGAGGCTGCCGTCGGCTCCGCGTGACTAGCCTCGGCGAGCGGTACGCAGAGCACCATCGGGAGCGGCGCGGCGAGGGCGAGTTCGTCTTCGTCCCTGAGCGCATCCCGCTGTTCCAGGCCGCGATCGGACGCGGAAAGCGCGTCCTCGACCTCGGTTGCCGCTCGGGGGCGCTGACACGCCACTTCCTCGAGGGAAACGAGGTGGTCGGTCTCGACGTCGACCCCGTAGCGCTGGCCAAGGCGGAGGCACTCGGAATCCAGCCCGTGCTGGCGAACGTCGATGAGCCGCTTCCCTTCGAGGACGCGAGCTTCGACGCCGTCGTGGCGGGGGAGCTCCTCGAGCACCTTCAGTTTCCGGACGCTCTCGTCGCGGAGATCGCCAGAATCCTCCGGCACGGAGGTGTGCTCGTCGGCTCGGTGCCGAACGCCTTCCGGCTGCAGGGGCGGCTTCGATTCCTGCTCGGACGAGCGCCCGAGGACGATCCGACGCACCTCCAGATGTTCTCGCCGGCGGTGATGCGAGAACTCTTGAGCGACTTCGAGAACGTCCGGCTCGACTTCGTCGGCGGCCGGTACCGGCGGCTGCACCCGCGGCTGCTCGCCCGCGATGTCGTCTTCAGCGGGCGCCGCTAGCGACCGAAGGCTGCGCGCCGCGCGACGTCGGCCTCGTCCACCATGTGCCCGTCCCGCTCCACGTAGCCGTCCTTGCCCCCGACGACGAGGAGCACGAGGTCCTCCGTCTCACTCGCGTTCGAGACCTTCCGCGGCGTCGTCGACTCGACGTGGAGAAGGCCGCCAGGGCCGAGGAGGCGCTCCTCACCTTCGACTTCGACTCGTGCCTCGCCCGAATGGACGAAGTAGAGCTCGTCCTGGAGGTCGTGGTAGTGGTGGAAGCCCTCGTACCCGGGCGGCATGACGATCGCGTTCACGCCGAACGCGGTCACGCCGAGCTCTCTCCGCACCTTGCGAAAGCCATAGCCTTCGCCGAGCTCGTCGATCGAGGCGAAGCGGTGTGGCATCGGTCCTCTACTCCTTTCCGTCGAGGAGGTGGTCGGCGGTTCGCCGCAGGCCGTCCTCGAACGCGACCTTCGGCTCGTAGCCGAGCACACGGTTCGCTTCGTCGAGGTCGGCCCAGGACGCGCGGACGTCGGCCTCGCGCGCCGGCTCGTACACCTTCTCGACGGTGCGGCCGAGAAGGGCTCCGATCGCGTCTGCCAGTGCGTTCACCGTGATCGACCCGCCGCTCGCGACGTTGACGATCTCGCCGCGGACGCCGGCGGTCTCCGCCGCGAGCAAGTTCGCGGCGACGACGTTGTCGACATAGGTGAAGTCGCGGGACTGCTCGCCGTCGCCGTAGATCGTCACGGGCTCGCCTGCGGCGATCGCGCGGATGAACCGCGGCACGACGGCCGCGTACTGCGAGGCGGGATCCTGGCGTGGCCCGAAGACGTTGAAGTACCGGAGCGACACAATCTCCATCCCGTACACACGACTGAAGCTCGTGCAGAATCGCTCGGCGGCGAGCTTGGCGACGGCGTACGGCGAGATCGGATCGGGCGACTGCGACTCGACCTTCGGGAGAGCGCCCGCGTTGCCGTAGACGGACGAAGACGACGCGTTCACGATGCGCTGCACCATCTCGTCACGTGCGGCCAGCAGCACGTTCAGCGTGCCTTCGATGTTGACCGCCGTCGTCGTCAGAGGATCCTGGACCGAGCGTGGGACCGACGGCAGCGCGCCCTGGTGGAGCACGATTTCGGCGCCCCGCACCGCGGCGTGGACGCGCTCGTACGACCGAAGATCGCCCTCGACGAGTTCGACGTCCCGCTCCAGTCCGGCGAGGTTCGCCCGGCTTCCGGTCGAGAAGTTGTCGAGTACTCTCACGTCGTCCCCCCGGGCGAGAAGCGCGCGGACGATGTTCGAGCCGATGAACCCCGCGCCTCCCGTCACCAGTACCTTCACTTCGCCACCTCGGCGACGACGTGGAAGTTCGCGAACAGCGTCCCGCCCTGTCCCGGCGAGCGAAGCCGTGAGGAGTGGCCGTCGATCGCCTCGGCGACGCCGTTGAGCACCGCGACGAGCGGGCCTGCGAGAGGTCGCAGGTGGAGGCGGCGTAGGCCGAGGTTGAGGTTGATCGCCATGATCATCGCGACGCAGGCGGTGGTGCCCGACGCGGGCGTCACGGTAACCGACCTCCAAAGGCAGCTCTCGCGGAAGAGCTTCTCGAGGCCGGCGTGCGTCCAGCGCCAGTAGTCGGTCGGGGACGGGTGATAGGGCATGACCCCATGGGTCGAGGCGAGCACACGACCTCCGGGGACGGTGACGCGCATGAGCTCGCGAACGGCCTGCCCAGGATCGTCGCAGTGCTCGAGCACCTGGTTGCAGAGCACGACGTCGAAGCTTCGGTCCTCCACCGGCAGCGCCTCGACCGAGCCGCGCAGCTCGGCGCGCGGGTTGTCGACGGGATCGACACCGACGTACGACGTTGCGTACGGGCCGAAGAGCGATTCGTACGGCTTCTGGCCACAACCGACGTCGAGCACCCGATACGAGCCGAAGTCGCCGTACGCGTCCTTCGCCTGCTCGCGCAGCCAGCGGACGAGTGGGGCCCGGACGGCATAGGTCGTCATCGACTTCGGAGGGTCGAGGTATGCGTCAGACATCCGTCTCCTCCTCGACCGTCGCCGCTCCCGCCGCCGCCAGGCCGAGCAGGAGGCACGTGGCCGCCTGTAACGGGATGCCGGAGACGATCCCGAGCGAGGCCCATTCTCCGGCCAGGACGAGGAGCGCACAGAGCGACGTCAGCCCGGCGCCCGCTGCCCACGGGTGATTGGCGTACGTCGCCGTCCGCCAGGCGAGCACGAGGCCGGCCGCTCCGACCATGAGGAGGAGCGTAAGTCCGATCACCCCTGCGTCCGCCAGCATCTGGATGTAGAGGTTCTGGACGCCCCATTCGCGACCTTCCGCCGGGAACGCGAGGTCGACGACGTCGGGGAAACGCTCGCGTGCATCGGGAACGTACGGCTCGAAGACCTCGGGTCGGGACGAGCGCTGCCAGCCGACTCCGACGATCGAGTTGTCCCGCCAGATCCGCAGCCCGATGTAGGCGAGAACGGTGCGCTGTGAGTACGTCTCGACGCCCTGCGGACGGTCGTCCCCGCGGACGCCGACGAACCGGAGGAAGTCCTCGAGCGCGTCTCCTCGGACCGCTGCGACTCCGCCGGCAACGACCACGACGACGGCGAGGAGCGCGAGCGTCCGGCGTCCGGAGGGCCGGAAGCGGCGGCGCGCGCAGATCCAGAGAACCGCGGATCCCAGTGCGAGGCCGCCGGCAGCCGCGACCGAGCCTGCGAGCACGAGCCCGACGATTCCAGCCGAGAGGGCGATCGCGAAGAGCGCTCCGGCCGGGATCCTCGCTCTTCGGGCCACGATCCCGGCGGCGGCCAACGAGATCGCTACGGCGGCGAGGGCTGCCAAATCGTGATGGCCCAGGAACGACGGCTGGCGCCAGCCCGGGTTCCATGCCCCGAAGACGTCGAGTCCGAAGAACTGGACGAGCGCGACGCTCGCGGCGACCCCAGCCCAGAGCGCGAAACCACCCAGGACCAGCGTCAGGTCCTGCGCGCGCCGGACGAGGAATGGGACGGCGAGCGCCAGGAGCGCATACTCACCGAGCTTCAGGAAGCTGACGAGATGGTCGTCGAAGAGCGCGTCCGACAGCGAGGTGGGTCGAAACGTCGCAAATGCGAGCCAGGCCAGAAGCGCGATGCCCGGGATCCACAGGAGCTTGGCCGGGCGGAGGCGATCGAGGCCGTGGCGTAGCGCCACAGCTGCGGCTGCGAGGACTATGACGAGGAGGGCGGCGTCGGAGAGCCGCACTTCGATAGAGGTCGAGCCCACGTCGACGCCGAGCTCCGGCTGGTAGCGCTCGTGGAAGAACAGGAACGGCAGCGAGCCGGCGAGCAGCACTGCCCCGAGGGCTTCACGGTCGAGGAGGGTACGAAGGCTGGCGGGCATCGACGTGCGCTCGGGCGACGAAGTCACCACCGCGGACTATAGGCGCGACGTTCGGTGAAACCAGGGTCGGATCCCGGGCCCTGGCCGTGCGAGACCGTGTTAGACCCGAGAGCTGGCGCAGAAACCGAGCCCGAGCTCGGGCGATGTCCAAAGGTGACGCGTCGGGGGGTCTGACCCACCCCACCTCCTACACTGACCGTCCGATGTCAGCCCGACTTCTCCGGCGCCGGTCGGCGACGGCCGCATGGATCTACGGCGCGGTCGCGTGCACGTTCCTCGGTTCGATCATTGCCGCTCGGATCCTCGGACTCGAGGAGTTCGGCGTCTTCGCGACGGCGCTCTTCGTGGTCGGCTTCTTCCAGACCCTGCTCGACCTGACCGTCGAGGAATCGCTCACGAAGTACGGCTTCCGGTACGTCGCCACGGAGGACTGGGGACGGCTGCGACGGCTTTTCAGGCAGATGCTGCTGTTCAAGGTCCTCGGAGGCGTACTCGCGACGGCGATCTTGGTCGTCCTTGCTCCTGCCGCGGACGCGATCTTCGGCGAGGCAGGAGTCGGAGCGGCACTCCTTGCTGCAGCGCTGATCCCTCTCGTCCAGGCGCCCGAGA
>DATIBA010000223.1:0-4070 GCA_035457765.1 Gaiellaceae bacterium | reverse complement strand
CGTCCCCGAGCACGGCCAGCAGGGCACGAGCATCTGTCCCGAGAGCTGCTCGAGACGGCTCGGCGGGAGCGATCCCGAAGAGCTCGAACACGTCGGCAGCGCGCGTGACCGGAGCCGCCCCAAGCCTCAGGAGGGCATTCGTTCCCGCGGACAGAGAGCTCGTGATCTCACCCGGAACGGCGAGAACGTCTCTTCCCTCCTCGAGCGCGAAGTCCGCCGTGATCAAGGCGCCGCTTCGCTCTCGCGCCTCGACGACGACGGTCGCTGCACAGAGACCCGCGATGATCCGGTTGCGAGCCGGGAAGCGCCAGGGCGCGGGCTCGACCCCGGGCTCGTACTCGGAGACGATCAACCCTTCCTCGCGGATTCGCCTCGCGAGCTCGGCGTGAGCGGCCGGATAGTCGCGGTCGATGCCGCAGCCGAGCACGGCGACCGTCGTCCCACCCGCCTCGAGAGCGCCGCGGTGAGCCTCACCGTCTATCCCGCGAGCCATGCCGCTCACGACGACGAGTCCGGCGGTCGCGAGCTCGCGCGCCAACGAGCGGGATACCGAGCGCCCGTATGAGGAGCACGCGCGCGCCCCGACGACTGCGACCGCAGGCCGCGCAAGCAGCTCGGCCTCCCCACCGCCGCGAAGGAAGAGCGCGGGCGGCGGATCGTGGATCGCGGCCAGCAGCGCCGGAAACGCGTCGTCCCGTCGACGAAGGAGGCGGACCGAGCGTCGCGTCACGTCGCCGCAAGCTCACCGGGCATCCGGTACGACAGCGCCTCGGCGATGTGAGCCGGCTCGACCTCGGCCGCGTTCGCCAGTGCGGCGATCGTGCGCGCCACTCGTGCGACTCGTACGCGACCGCGGCCGGAGAGAGGCAGCCGATCGACCGCGCTCGAGAGGAGCTCCGAGGCGGCGTCCGTCCGCCGCGGAAGGTTCGTGCGCAGAAGCTCGCGGGCGCCGACGACCCGCCCGCGCACGGCGCCCGAGGGCTCGGCCGGCGCGGCCCCGAGCTCCGCCGCTCGGGGACGCGGCATCGCGACGGCGAGGTCGAAGCGATCGAGAAGCGCGCGCGAGAGCTTCTCGCGATAAGCCGCGAGTCGCTGTGCCGTGCAACCGCACTCGACCGCCGGATCACCGCGACCGCCGCAAGGGCACATGTTCATCGTCCCGACCAACTGGAACCGTGCGGGAAACAGGGCGTGCCCACCGACCCGCGAGACCGCGACCACGCCGTCCTCGAGCGGCTGGCGGAGCGCCTCGAGCACCGAGCGTGGAAACTCCGGCAGCTCGTCGAGGAGAAGCACGCCACGATGCGCGAGCGAGACCTCCCCAGGACGAGGGCTCGGGCCGCCGCCGACCACCGCGGGCGCGGACGCTCCGTGATGCGGGGAACGAAAGGGGGGCACCGACACGAGCGGCCGATCCGGGGGCAGCAGACCTGCGACCGAATGGATACGCGTCACCTCGAGGGCCTCCTGGCGCGCGAGCGGCGGAAGGATCCCCGGCAAGCGCCGTGCGAGCATCGTCTTTCCGGTGCCGGGCGGTCCGGCGAGCAGCAGGTTGTGGCCGCCCGCGGCGGCGATCTCGAGCGCCCGCCGTGCCCGCTCCTGACCTCGAACGTCCCTCAGGTCGGGCACCGGGATCCCGTCGAGATCCTCGTCCGAAAGGGGCTCGAAGGACGGAGCGTCGATCTCTCCCCGGAAGTACGCAACGACCTCGGTGAGATGACGCACGGGGACCGGCTCGATGCCCGCGAGCGCCGCCTCCGGCGCCGACTCCGCCGCGCAGACCACTCGACGCAACCCCGCGCCACGAGCGCCCTCGGCGACCGCGAGCGTCCCGGACACGGGACGGACTCGCCCGTCGAGCCCTAGCTCGCCCACGGCAGCGTGCTCGGCCAGCCGCTCGGGGGGAAGCTGCCTGGTCGCGGCGAGCAGGGCGAGCGAGATGGGCAGATCGAAGCCCGATCCTTCCTTTCGCAGCGCTGCCGGAGCGAGGTTGACGGTGATACGGCGGTTCAGCGGCCACTCGAGCGAAGCCGACACGACGCCGCTTCGGACGCGATGCTTCGCCTCCTGGCAGGCGCGGTCGGCGAGTCCGACGATCGCGAAGCCGGGAACTCCCGGCTGCAGATGAGCTTCGACCTCCACCTTCCGTGGCTCGAGGCCGACGAGAGCGTGAGTGACCGCACGTGCGAGCACCCTCGGTACGGTAGGCATGGAGCTGTGCCCAAGGGCAACAGCTCCATGCCTATTCCGCTACGAAAGCGCTACGGCAGGTAACACAGAACGTGGACCGTGAACGTGCTCGACTCGCCGGTGTCGTTTCCGCCGACGGCCTCGAAACCGATCACCTGATTCTGAGCGTTCAGCTTGGGCTCGAGCTCCTGCGTCACGAGCCTGAGATTTGCGCCGTCGTCGCCCCATGAGGTCCCTGCGGAGATGGCGCGCTCGTTCCCTTCGCAATCACGTCTGACCCGCTGGGACGTCCAGATCAGGTTGACGGAGGTGTCGACGACGCTCACCGACGCCTGCCGGACCGTGACCGCTCCGATCACACCAGGCGGCCCGGCAGCGCCCGCAGAACCGGTCGGACCGGGCGGACCGGTCGGCCCCTGTGGACCGACGGGCCCGGCGGGAAGCTGGCCCTGAGCGAAGTCGGCCCGGAGCAGCGAGCGATTCGCGACCTTCGCCGAGTTGATCGCGTTGTTCCTGATCTTCGGGTTCGTCACCGCGCCGGTCCGGAGCTGTGCGGGCCCTACGCTGTTCCGTGGCACGAGCTGGTTCACCGCAGCGATGCTGGTCCCGCCGAGCGCGACGACCAGCGCGAGGCACGCGACGACCATTGCCGGCGAGGGCCGGCGGAAGAGCTTTCGCATTTCGTCCCCTTTCGGTGGCTCGACGGCCAGGCTACCCCCCGCACCGGCCGAACCCCCCGCAAACAAGCAGAATTCTTACGCCTCCCTTACGGCGACGAGAATCGACTCGAAGTACTCTCCCGCACGTCGCCCTGTGCGACGGTTGACATGGCGTTCGAGGCGATCGACCAAACGAAGACTGCTTCGTCGGAGGATCTCCGGGTACAGCTCGCGCCGGTCGTTCACGACGACGACCACCGCGGCGTCCGGCTGCAGCGCCTCTCCGCACCGGCGCAGCACGTCCGACACGCCCTCGACATACGCGCGAAGGGCAGCTCGGCTCGTCCCGCGAGCCGCCGCGCCGAGCTCGCGTTCCCGTCGGTCATCGAGACCGAGGAGCGCGTACGCGTAGCGGTGCTGCTCGTGGTAGTCGATGAGACCTGGATACGGGGGTGAGGTGATCACGCCGTCGAACGCTCCCTCGAGCACGACCTCTCGCGCGTCGCCGTGAAGCACGTCGGCTTGTCGCGCCCGGTCCCGGACCCGCTGGAACTCCTTCAGGCGCTCGAGCGTGTCGAGGAGGTAGCGCGCGAGGAACTTGTTCGCCTCCTGGACCGGTCGGCACGTCCGCCGATGTTTGTGGCACCAGTACGCCTCACGCTGCGGAGCGCTCGGGAACTCGAGGTCGAAGTGCGTCGTGAGCCGCGCCGACCGGGCGGCTCGAGCGAGGACGACGCGCAGGACGTCAGCGTGCTCGTACTCGTCGACGAGCGAGCGGAAATGCACGAGCTGGGAAGCCGCCGCCGGCGCATACCACTCACGGAGGTACCGACTCGGCCGCTCTCGCGACCGGCCCAGCCGTGAACGAGCGTCACGAAGCTCGCTCTCGAGCGAGAACGGGTCGTATCGCTTCGTCTTCACGCCCATGAGGAGGCAGTTGAACGCCGCGATGTCGACCCCTACCGCGTCGTAGCCGGACTCGAGAGCCTGCACGAGCGTCGTCCCCGACCCGGCGAAGGGGTCGAGAACCCGTCCGCGCGGGCGGACGTAGCGCTGGAGGAGCGCTTCCACGAGCTGCGGGACGAACTTGCCGAGGTACGGGTGCAGGCGGTGGACGTGCTTCGTCCGCACACGCTCGGGAAGCTCGGACTCCGACCACGAAAGGTGGAGCTCGTCGCCGGAAAGCTCCGCGTAGAGGGCAGCCTGCGTCAACGCCACGAA
>DATIBA010000222.1:0-15650 GCA_035457765.1 Gaiellaceae bacterium | reverse complement strand
CGCGGAGCGCTTCCACGAGGCTCACGAGAACCGCTACGGCTATGCAGACCGGGAGCGCTCACTCGAGCTCGTCGCCGTCCGGACCGCGGAGATACGGACGGCGCCATCCATCGACGTCACCGGGCCACGGCTGGAGGTCTCCGGCCCACGAGTCCTCGAGCTCGACGGTGCGACCGCATGGATCCCACGAGGCTGGATGGGTAAGACGGACTCGCACGGAACCCTGATCCTGAAGAGGAGCACGTAATGCCGGCCTCTGCCGCGCGCGGTCCTCGGACGTCGCTCGCAAGGGAGGCGAGCGCGAGGCGCGAAGGACAGTACTCGACGTACGGACGAGCGCCGAGCGCGACGCATCCTGCGGCGAGCGACGTCAGGAACCGGCAGAGCCCGGCTCTGCCGGGCGGTAGCCGTTTCCGGCGAGGGGCGTGCGCGGGGTGATACCGGTCGAGCTGCAGGTGATCGGCTCGGCCCTCCGGGCGATCGCCGAGGAGATGGGCGCCGTGCTCGTCCGGTCGGCGTTCTCGGCGAACATCAAGGAGCGGCGCGACTGCTCGACGGCGCTCTTCGACGAGAACGGTCGCATGGTCATACAGGCCGAGCACATTCCGGTGCATCTCGGCGCAATGCCCGAGGCCGTCGCCGCGGTACAAGCGCATGACCCGGCACCGGGTGAGCCGTGGATCCTGAACGACCCTTACTCGGGAGGAACCCATCTTCCCGACCTGACGATCGTGACCAGGACCGAGCTCGGATTCGCGGTGAGCCGAGCACACCACGCGGATGTCGGAGGGTCCGAGCCGGGAAGCCTTCCGGCAGGATCGCGCACGCTCCCCGAAGAGGGGGTGGTCATTCCGCCCACGCGCCTCGACGAGAGGGCGCTCGAGCGGCTCGTGACGCAGATGCGCAACCCGGACGAGCGTCGCGGCGACCTCCGCGCGCAGCTGGCTGCGCATCACCTCGCCGAGCGGCGGATCGACGAGCTCTGTTCTCGGAAGGGACGCACGCAGGTCGCCGCGGCGATGGACGAGCTCCTCGCCTACTCGGAACGGGTCGTGCGTGCAGGTATCCGCGCGCTCCCGGATGGCCGCCACCGGGCTATGGACACACTCGAGGCCGCCGATGGGCTGCTCGAGCTTCGCGCGGAGGTGACCATCCGCGGAGACGAGATCGAGATCGACTTCGACGGAACCGCGCTCCAGCACGACGGCAATCTCAACTGCCCATTGTCCGTTACGCACTCGGCCTGTTTCTATGTCGTGCGGTGCCTGACAGCGCCGGATCTGCCGGCCTCCGGCGGCGCGTTCGAACCGGTTACGGTCCGCGCTCCCGAAGGTTGTCTCGTGAATGCTCGCGCTCCCGCAGCGGTCGCGGCTGGGAACATCGAGACGTCGAGCCGTATCGTCGACGTCGTCTTCGCCGCCCTCGGCGCCGCGGTTCCCGTTCCCGCGCAGGGTCAGGGAACGATGAACAACGTCGTCCTCGGGAACGATCGCTTCACCTACTACGAGACGATCGGTGGTGGCCAGGGCGCGTGTCCGGACGCCGACGGGCCGTCGGCGGTTCACGTGGCGATGTCGAACACCCTGAACACACCGATCGAAGCACTCGAGCTCGCGTATCCGATGCGCGTCGAGCGATACGGGCTACGGGTCGGGTCGGGTGGAGCGGGCCGCCATCGCGGTGGCGACGGCGTGGTGCGTGAGCTGCGCGCCCTCGAACCATGCCGTCTTTCGCTGCTCACGCAGCGGCGCGCGCTGGGGCCACGCGGCGTCCGGGGCGGTGCGGACGGTCTCCCGGGTCGCAACTTCCTGAACGGAGAGGAAGTACCGCACTTCACGACAATGGACCTCGCGCCCGGCGACGTCGTGCGCATCGAGACGCCGGGAGGCGGCGGCTACGGCGAACCAGAAGGAAGCCGATAGAGCGTGAAGCGGTCGTCCTCGTACAGCACGGGGAGGTCGAAGGCACGGTCGAGCCGAGAGCGGTCGACCACGAGATACTCGGCTCCAAATCGTGCGGGAATCGAGAGATCGCCGGTTCGGAGGAACTCGCGCGCGTCGCGCGCGCGCTCGTACGGCCGGTTCTCCGCCGTGTCGGCGACGTGCCCCGGTGGAGCCACGGCGACGAAGACGGGCGCGAACGCGGCCAGCCGGTAGCTGGTCTCCTGGTCCGAGTACACGATCGAACCAGTCTCGACGTTTTCCCGAACGGCGCCCACGAGGCCGTCGGAGAGCGACGCGGAGGGCGGGGGCGACGGTCGGTCCCAGTTCCACAGCCCAACGGCGACGACGGGGACGAGGAACAGCACCGCCGCGGCCGCGGCGGGCGCCTCGAGCGGCGGCTTGCGGCGGACGATACCCACGACGAGCGCAACGATCGCCCCGGCGACCGCCAACCACGTGATCCAGGCAGGCGCCGTATCCTCGAGCACGTACTCGAAGTCGCCCGGGTACGCGAGCTGAAGCGCGATCCCCGCCACGAGCGCAAGTGGAAGCAGCAGCCGTCCGAGGAGCGCAGAAAGGACGCCGAGCCCACCTGCGAACGCGAACGCGAACGGAAGGAAGCCCGCTGCCCGCCGCGCCTGGGAGATCGACACGAGGTCGGCGAGCGCCTCGAAGAGGAGCGGAACGAGCATGGCCGCGAAGACCGCGAGCGACCCTCCGATCACGTACGCGGACCAGCGCCGCCGCGCAGCAAGGCCGGCCAACGGGATCAGCAAGAGGGCGGCGATCGCCACCGGACCGCTGCGCGTGAAGACCTCCGCCGCGAGGCTGTAGACGGTGTCCGAGCGGACATCGAGCTGGCCCTGGTACTGCTCGAATGCGCGGCGCCGCTCCTCGGCATCGGGAGTGACGGAGCGGGTGTCACTCACGATTGGTATGAGCCAGAGCATGAAGAGTCCGGCGGGCACGACCAGCGCGGAGAGAGCGAGGAGCCCCGCGCGAACGTCGGCGCGCACCCAGAGCGACCGCACTACGAGGAATCCCGCGAACGGGATCCAGAGGAAGAGGGCATACGTCGGATGCACCACGGCCAGCGCCAGACTCGCCGCAGCGGTCGATGCGACCAGCCCGCTCGAGGGTGAGCGCAGCGTCTCGAGCGCGAGCCCGAGCGCTGCGGGGACGAGAAGCTGCCGCGACGACGTCGCGGGAAGCGAGAGGAAGACGTAGGCCCCTCCCTGCCCGGGCGCGAAGCAGATGAGCGCCACCTGCGCAGCCGACACGGATCCGGCTGCCCACGTCCTCCGGAAGAGCGCCCACCCGACCTCGTAGGCGACGACGACGGCGAGCGGAGCGAGCACGGACGGCAGGTGCACCACCACCCGCTCGGGGTCGTTGCCCGAGACCTGCGCGACGAGCGCGACGAAGCCGTGCCACAACGGGAACGCGTAGCCCGGATGCAGGCTTCCGTCCGCGAACTCCGAGATCCGATCGAGCGAAAGGTCGTCGAGCTCGCGGAGCTTTCGCACGCGCGCGAGGTGGAAGAGCCCGTCGCCCTGCACGGTCGGCGCGACCCACCAGAGCAGGATTCCGACGAGCACGCCCCAGCCGAATGCCCAGACGCGGCTCGGCACGGAAACGACATCGGGCCAACCGCGAATGAAGCGGATCACAGCCCCCGCCACCCCCGCCGCCAGGAGCAGGGCGAGCGTCATACCCAGCGTGCCGCCGACCGCGAACGTGACGGCGAGCGCCCCGAAGACGAGCACGAGCGACCACCCGATGCTCGCGGAGAAGCTCCCGACACCTAGGGCGCGCGAGAGCAACCAGCCCGGCGCGAGCACGAGGGCGGTCGCGGCGACGAGCTCCGCGTAGAGCTCGACCCCTGTCATCGTCCGAGCAAGGCGGCGGCGTCTCCGGATGCGAGCCAGCGAGCGGCGTCACGATAGGCGCGCCCTCGCTCACCTCTGAAGACGACCCCTCGTAGCCGCAGGGCACCGAGCAGGAGCCGGCGGCCGCGCTCGGCAGCCCTCGGGCCTTCGTGCTTCCAGAGAAAGAGCAAGAGCCCGCGCAGGTTCTCCCGGTACAGGCGGCCCCCGTGCGCCGCGCCGCGAACGTGCACGCACTCCGCGCCCGGGAAGAAGACCACCTCCCAGCCCGCCTCGCGAAAGCGGTAGCACCAGTCGGTCTCCTCGCTGAAGAGGAAGTAGTCCTCGTCCGAGTAGCCGACCTGCGCGACCGCCTCCCGCCGAACGAGCATGCATGCGCCCATCACTACTTCGACGTCACGCACCTCGTCGTGATCGAACCCGCCCGCGTAGAAGGCGTTCAGCGCCGACGAGCCGGGTGCGAGCTTGCGCAGGAAGAAGTACTCGGTTGCGAGCCGCCACAGGGTCGGGAATCCGCGGACCGAGCGTTGGAGCGTCCCATCCGGGTTCAGGAGACGCGGCCCGACGACTGCCGCACGCGGACGGGTGTCCGCGAACTCGACGAGGCGATCGAGCGCACCGGGACGAAGCCAGGCATCCGCGTTCAGCAGCAAGGCGTACGTGCTCCCGGTATCGCGCAGGCCGATGTTCCAGCCGGCGCCGAGACCGCGGTTCCGGGCTTCGATCACGCGTACCTCGGGGAAGCTCTCCCGTACGACGTCGGCCGTACCGTCCGTCGAGCCGTTGTCCACGACGACCGTCTCGACACCGCGAAGCGATTCGAGGCACCGCTCGATCCAGGGCAGTGCGTCGTAGGTGACGACGACGGCTACGACCGTCGTGCTACCCATGGTCGATACGGGGCCGGGCTCCTCCGCGCAACCCTTCCCGCACCATGATGATCCCGCCGGGCACGACGAGCAGCAGGGTCACGAGGAAGTAGAGGAAGCCTGCAGCGAAGGCTTCGTTTCCACCTACGCCGAGGCTGCCGAGGAAGCTCACGAAAAACGCCTCCCGGACCGCGAGCCCGTTCAGGGTGAACGGGACGAGCATGACGAGGAAGAGCAGAGGCCCCATCACGTAGTAGACGCGGACGTCCAGATCGATGCCGACCGCCTTCGCGGAGGCCCAGATCGAGAGGATTCGGACCGCCTGAACGACGAGCGTGACTGCCAGGACCTCCCCGAGCAGTCGCGGCCGGCCGCGGTAGTGGTGGATGCCCTCGTAGAACGCCCGCAAGGGGTCGGCGAGCCGGAAGCGCTCGAGCAGCGGCTGCGCACGTCTCAGCAGCGGCCGGGCCGAGCGTGCGAAGAACAGGAACCCGAGCAGGATCGTCCCGAACACGAAGGCACCCTCGAGCCACAGATACGCGCTCACGTCGAACTCCCCGATCGAGAGCAGGAACCCCACGGCGCCGAGCAGAACCGTCGCCGCCCCACCGAGGCCGCGCTCGAGCAGGACTGTGCCCGTCACGACGGCGGTTCGACCCGCGTGGCGCCGCGCCGTCTCGACGATGCGAACCGCATCGCCGCCGATTGCCGTCGGCAGGAACTGGCCCGCTGTGTACGCGACGAAGTAGGCGCGCGTCAGCCACCCGAGTCCCTCGCGGATCGCGTGCGCCTCCAAGAGCCAACCCCAGCGGAGGGCCAGCACCGGGACCGTGAGCACCATGATCGCGCACGAGAGCGCGAACCAGGCGAGGTTCGTGTCCGCGAGGACGTCGAGCGTCATGTCGAGTTCGATCTTCCAGACGAGGTAGGCGACGGCCGCGACCGTCAGGACGATGGTTCCGACTCGACGGGTCCTACGACTCATGGGCGAGCACGTCGAGCGTCAGGAGCTCGTACGCGACGTTCGCCGCCGCGACCGCGGTCGGCGCACCCGGACCGTCGTACGGCGGGCTCACCTCGACGACGTCGTATCCGGAGAAGCGGAGGCCGCGAAGGGCTCGTACGAGTCCCAGCGCCTCGCGCGTCGAGAGACCGCCGGCCTCCGGGGTCCCGGTGCCCGGCGCGAACGCAGGGTCGAGGACGTCGATGTCGAACGACAGAAAAAGGGGACCGTTGCCGACGCGCCGGCGGACGCGTGCGCCGTACTCCTCGTGGCTCAGAGCCACGAGCTCCTCGCACGGGATCACCTCGAATCCGAGCTCTTCCGGCATCGCGGCGTCGTCGGGGCCGTAGAGCGATCCGCGCATGCCGGCGAGGAGTGACCTGCTCGGGTCGAGGAGGCCCTCTTCGAACGCGCGCCGGAACGGCGAGCCGTGGTAGTAGCGCTCTCCCACGTAGCGATCCCAGACGTCGGCATGCGCGTCGAGTAGCACGAGCCCGAGAGGGCCATGGACCACGGCGTGCGCTCTGAGCTCGCCGAGGACGATCGTGTGGTCTCCACCGAGGCACAGGGTCCGCGTACCCGAGCGAACGATGGGCTCGAGCCGCTCTCCGATCTGCCCCATCGTGCGCTCCGCGTTGCCCGGAGTGACCTCCACGTCTCCGAGGTCGGCCACGCTGAGCCGCCCGAAGACCTGGGCGTCCTGCACGGGGTTGTACGGCCGCAGGGCGAGCGACGCCGAGCGAACGGCCTCCGGCCCGAACCGCGTTCCGGGCCGATTCGTCGTCCCCGTGTCGAACGGAATCCCCAGCACCGCGACGTCCACGCCCTCGGGCCCGTCGGCGAGCGGGCATCGTCCGAACGTCCTCACACCCGTGTACCGCGGCGCTGCCAACGCGTCGGGCGGCTCGTAGCGCGGGGCATGCTCTCTCGGCACGCGGCGACCGTACCAGCGCCGAAGGAAGGCGGAAGGCGCGCTCCTTCGCCTACGCTTTCGTCGGCTCGAGCGGGGATGCCGCCGACGATCCCTCGGCATCGAACCGGGGCAGCCACTGAAGCCACCACGGCAGATACCAGTTCCTGTCGCCGAGCAGCTTCATCGCGCTCGGAAGCAGCACGGAGCGAATGACGGTCGCATCGATCAGGAGCGCGACTGCGACGCCGAACCCCATCTGCTGGAACATGATCAGATCTCCCCGGGCGAACCCGGCGAACACGGCGACGATGATGAGAGCTGCCCCGGTGATGATCCGTGCGGTCGAGGAGACCCCGAACGACACGGCATCGGTCGTGTCGTGCGTCTGCTCGTACCGTTCCTTGATGCGGCTGAGCAGGAAGACCTGGTAGTCCATGGACAGTCCGAAGAGCACCGAGAAGAGGAAGAGGGGCACCCACGCTTCGATCGTGTCGGCTTGCTGGAAGCCGAGGAGGTCGGCCCCCACGCCATGCTGGAAGACGAGGACGAGGAGCCCGTACGCGGCTCCCACCGAAAGCAGGTTCAGCACGACCGCTGTGCCGGCGACCACGATCGACCGGAACACGACGGTCAGGAGGACGAACGTCAGTCCGAGAACGAAGACGAGCACTTGGGGGGTCGGGTCGATCACGGAGTCGAAGTAGTCGATCTGCTCCGATGTCGTCCCGCCGACGAGAGCCTCCGCGTTCGTCCCCGTGAAGAGCTCCGGTATGACCTCCTCGCGAAGCTCCCGGACGGCGGCCACGGCGTCGTCGCCGGATGGATCCCCCTTCACCGGGAACGAGAGCAGGGCGACCTCGCCGTCGGCCGATCGCCGGATCTCTCCCTGCTCGAAGCGATCATCGGTCGCCAGGGTGTCCCGCAGCCGCTCGACGGCCGCCGCAACCTCGGGCGAGGATGCGCCGCGCGCTACCACGACGTCGACCGGATCGGTGGTCGTTCCGGGAAAGTCCCGCTCCAGGGCAACGAACCCCTGCTTCGAGACGAAGCGGTCGGGCAGCGTGCTGACCCCGCTCGTCCCGATCTTCATCCCGAGGACCGGGAGCGCCAGCACGATGAGCAGAGCGGTCGAGAGCCCGAGGCTGAGAGCCGGCCGTCGGAGCACACGTCGGACGACGGCGCCCCAGAAGCGGCCCTCCGGATTGGCGGCGTCGAGGGAGCGCCTGCCGACGATGGGAATCCGCAGCGAGTCGATGCGGTCGCCCAGCAGTCCCAGCACGGCGGGCAGGAGCGTGAGGGCGGCGACGACCGAGACGATGCCGACGAGGATCGCACCCGTCGCGAGGCTGCGCATGATCGAGTTCGGTACGAGCAGCATCCCGAACATCGCCACGACGAAGGCGGTCCCGCTGAAGAGGACCGCCCTGCTCGCCGTCGCCCCGGCGGCTCGGATCGCGTCTCGCTCGTCGCGTCCGCGCCCACGCTCCTCGCGATAGCGGGAGACGATGAAGAGCGAGTAGTCGATCCCGAGAGCGAGCCCCATGCCGGTGAGCATGTTCACGACGAAGATCGAGATCTCGAAGGGTTGCGCGAGGAGCGCCGTCAGCCCCAGGGCCACCACGATCGAGACGATCGCCATCAGGAGTGGTACGAGCCCGGCCACTACGGCGCCGAACACGAGCAGGAGGATGATGAGCGCTGCGGGCAGTCCGAACTGAAGCTCGCCCTTCTCGAGGTCCTCCTGTGAGAGCGCGTTGAAATCGTGGTCGAGCGACTGCTCGCCCGTGATCGAGACTGCGAACGCCTCGTCGTCGTCGGCCGTCTCGACCGCCTCGACCACCGAGGCGACCTCGTCGTCACCGAAGACGGCCAACGGCACCATCGTCGCGTGCCGGTCACGGGAGACGAGCGCCCCGCCGGTGTCGTCGAGATACGTCCGAGCACTCGAGAGGGCTCCGGACTCACCGTCGGCCACGAAGCCGCGGACGAACGTCTCGAACCGCGGATCGTCCACCGAGTAGGCCTCCGAGCGCACGACCACGATGTCCGTGACGATCTCGTCCGGGTTCGGCGGGAACGCCTGGAACTTCGCGTCGATGGCCCGCTCGGACTCCGGGTTGTTGGTCGGCGCGCCCTCGGTCGTCAGGTTTCCGAGACCGAGGGCGACCGCCACCATCGCGAGGGCCACGACGACGATCCACGCGCCGATCGTGCGCCAGGGGTGGCGGGCGGACGCGGAGGCGAGTGTCTCCGTCGAAAGCCTCATGCGCGACCGCCCACCTCCTCAGTCTCTCAGGCCGCCTCGAGCTGCGGGACGAACTCGGTCTCGGGCTCGGCCGCCGGTACCTCGACCGGCCGCGTCTTGCGCGGGATGAGAAGCGCCACGAGCGACCCGACTCCGACCACCGCCGCTCCGACCCAGGTCGCCACGACGAGACCATCCGTGAACGCCTCAGGGGACGCATAGCTGCCGTAGCGGGCGAAGATCGACGCGAGCACGGCGACGCCGAGGACGCCGCCCACCTCGCGGATCGCGTTGTTCGTGCCCGACGCCTTGCCCTCGTCCTGCGGCCGGACCGCCGACAGCACGACGTTCGCGACCGGCGCGAAGAACATCGCCATGCCGATCCCGGAGAGGATGAACGGCCCGACCAGCGACGCGTACCCGACCGTGGCGGTCGAGGCCGCCGCGATCCAGGCCAGACCGACGGCCTGGAGCGCGAGCCCCGTCGCCATGATCGGACGGCCGCCGATGCGATCGGACAGTGCTCCGGCAATCGGCGCCACGAACATCGGCATCGCCGTCCAGGGCAGGACGCGAAGTCCGGCCTCGAGCGGGGAGTAGCCCTGCGCAGTCTGGAAGAACTGCGTGAGCAGGAAGATCGAGCCGAACATCCCGAAGTACATGAAGAGCGACGCTCCGTTCGCTGCGGCGAACGCCCGGTCGCGGAAGAAGCGCATCGGGAGCATCGGCTCGCGCGCTCGCCGCTCCCAGGCGACGAAGGCGGCAAGGAGCGCCGTCCCACCTGCGAGGGCGGCGACGATCCCCGTGCTCGTCCACCCGTCCGCGTTTCCGTTCACGAGGCCCCACACGATCCCGAGCAGCCCGCCGCTCGCCAGGGCGAGACCGGGGATGTCGAGCGCCTTGTCGGAGCCGTACGACTCGTGCAGCTGCGTCGCGAGCGGCAGGAGCAGGAGGCCGATGGGCACGTTGAGCCAGAAGATCCACTGCCAGGACATGCCTTCGACGACGAGCCCGCCCACGAGCGGTCCCATCGCGACGGCCAGCCCGGCGATCCCGGACCAGGCGCCGAGGGCGACTCCACGGCGGTCCCGAGAGACTGCGGCGCTGAGGATGGTCAGGGTCAGCGGCGTCACGATCGCGCCACCGACGCCCTGGAGCGCGCGCGCACCGATGAGCCAGTCGGTCGACGGGGCCAGCGCGGCGAGCGCGGATGCGCCCGTGAAGATGCCGACGCCGATCATGAACATGCGCTTCCGGCCGAAGCGGTCGCCGAGTGCAGCGCCGGTGAGCAGGAAGACGGCGAACGTCAGCGTGTAGGCGTTGACGGTCCACTCGAGCTGCTCGAGCGTCGCGCCGAGCTCCTCGCGGATGACCGGGAGCGCGGTCGAGACGACGAGGTTGTCGAGCACGACCATGAAGAGTGCGATCGACGTGATGACGAACGTCCAGAGTGTCCGTGTGCCGGCTTTCATGGTTACCTCCTCGTCCCTGGCTGGTTTGGGTGTAGTGACTGCTTACTCACCTGTTGCAGAAAAGAGAGAAGCGCCCTCATCGATCGTCCTCCCTGCAACCGGTCATGAGGCGGAACGCCCAGGCCTCGGGCTCTGCCTCCTCGTGGAATCCCATGGCGGCGATGACGTTGAGCAGCATTCCGTTGGCGAAGAAGCGAGCGAGGCGCTTCGGCGACGCGCCCGAGACCCGCTCCGCATAGGCGTAGAGGTCTCCGTACCCGTCGCGGACCGCCTGGCGCACGTCCGCGTCGTCCAGTGCGGCCGCATACATCTGGAGCTGCGACTGGAGCATCACCGGATCGGTGCTCAGGATCAGTCCGTAGGCCTGCCCCATCGCCTCGAGAGCCTCCTCGCCCCGAAGACCCTCGCTCGCGGCCTGCATCGCCTCGAGGGTGCGCCGGAAGCACCGACGCACGACGGCGAGATGCAGGTCCTTCTTCGACCCGAAGAGCCTGAAGAGGTACGGCTGGGAGATCCCCGCGCGACGTGCGATGGCATCGGTCGACGCACCGTGGAAGCCGGCGCGGGCGAACTCGGCGACGGCGGCCTCGAGGACCTCCTCGCGCCGTTCCGCCGCCGTCTGCCTCGTCGTCGTCGCCATGGCGTGCTAAGTTAGCACTCACTCACAAGTGTGTCAAGACGTCGACGACGCGCTCGACCTCGGCTTCCGTCGTCGTCGCCGAGAACGGCAGGGCGAGCGCGCGCTCGAACGCCAGGTCCGCGCCCGGGAACGACCCCTGGCCGCGGTAGGGCTCGAGGCGGTGGAGCGCCCAGGTCCCGATCTGCGCCTCGATGCCCGCGGCGCGCAGGGCGCGGAGCGCCTCGTCGCGACGGTCGAGCTGGACGACGAACGCCTGCCAGCCGTGGCGATCGCCGTCCGCGGCGCTCGGCGTGCGCACGAAATGCTCGAGCCGCTCCGTGTACCAGCCCGCGACGCGCTCTCTCGCAGCGAGGAGCTCGTCCAGCCGCGCGAGCTGCGGGATGCCGATCGCACACAGGAGATCGGGCAAGCGGTAGTTGAACCCGGGCGCAGGCATGTCTCCGAGCGTTGCCCAGCCGTGGTGCCTGAGACGCCGAACGGTCGCATCTAGCACGGCCTCGTCCGTGGTCACGGCTCCGCCCTCGCCCGTCGTCACGATCTTGCGGGGGTGAAACGACAGGCAGGCGGCCACACCGAGCGCGCCGCACGGCGTCTCCCGGTACCGCGCACCGAGCGCGCCGGCGGCGTCCTCGACGAGCGCGACGTCCTGCGGGACTGCGGTCTGCAGCGCCTCCCAGTCGACCGGGCGACCGAAGAGGTGGACCGCCATGACCGCGCGCGTCCTCGGTGTGACGGCGGCGGCGGCGGCGGCAGGGTCGACGACGAAGGTGTCAGCGTCGATGTCGACGAGCACGGCGCGGGCGCCGCACAGCTCGACCGCGTTGGCAGTGGCGGGAAACGTGTACGCGGGAACGATCACCTCGTCGCCGGGCCCGATCTCGAGCGCGAGGAGCGCGAGATGCAAGGCAGCGGTCCCGGACGAGACGGCCGCTGCGTGCGCCGTCCCGACGACGCGGGCAACTGCGGACTCAAACTCGCCCACCCTCGGCCCCATGGTCAGCTGCCCGCTCCGCACCACGTCCCGAACGGCCGCGAGCTCGGCTTCCCCCACGTCCGGCCGCGCCAGCCGGATGGGGTCGCTCATACAGCGACCTTCGCGCGGTACCACGCAATCGTGCGCTCGAGGCCCTCGTCGAGATCGACCTTGGCCTCGAAGCCGAGCAGCTCCCGGGCTTTCTCGACGTTCGGGATACGGAGCTCGACGTCCGTGTAATCCAGGGGCTGGAAGACGATCTCGCCCGGACACCCGGAAAGGCGTTTCACCCGCTGGGCGAGGTCGTGGATCGTCACCGCCGAGCGCGCGTTGCCGATGTTGAAGCTCTCCCCCACCGCGTTCGGGTGCTCGAGCGCCAACAGTGCGCCGTCGACCATGTCGTCCACGTAGCACCAGGCACGGATCTGCGAGCCGTCCCCGTGAATCGTAAGGTCGCGTCCCGCGAGGGCGGCCTCGATGAAGGCGCGGATCGCGCCGCCGCCTATCTGGCCAGGGCCGTAGACGTTGAAGGGTCGAACCGACGTCGTCGGCAGGCCGAGCTCGGCGTGGTACGCGTGAGCCATGTGCTCTCCGGCGAGCTTCGAGACGGCGTACGTCCAGCGGGCTTCACCGACCGAGCCGATCGTCGTCACGTGCGCCTCCTGCACGTTGAACGCATGCTGGCCGAACACCTCGCTCGTCGAGAAGTCGACGAGCCGCTCGATCGTGTCGCGCGATCGAAGCGCGGCCTCGAGCACGTGGTACGTCCCGATCACGTTCACGCGCATCGTCCGAACTGGACTGTCGAGGACCGTGTCCACCCCGGCGATGCCGGCGCAGTGAACCACGTGCGTCACACCGCCGACGATCTCGGCCAGACCCTCCTGGTCGAGGACGTCGCCGTGGACGAAGCTGAAGTTCGGGTGCTCGGCGAGGCTCGTACCGCCGAGCGTGTCCCGGTGCAGATTGTCGACCGCGACGACCTCGTTGCCGTCGACGAGCCGACGAGCGAGCGTCGTGCCGATGAAGCCGGCGCCGCCGGTGATGACGATTCGCTTGCCGCTCAGAGACACGCGGCGAGTCTACGCGCGCGATCGCGAGGCAGGAGTGAGACGACGAACACGATCGCTGCGACCCCGGCGACCGTCGCGAGAGCAGCGCCGTCTCCACGGGGCCATCCCCGGTACCAGTCGAGCGCCTCGAAGACTGTCAGCGCCAGGGGTGCGAGCCAGAGAGCCGAGAGCCGCGGACGCGCCAGAGCGATCGGCACCACGAGCAGGACGAGGTAGTGGAGCCAGAGGATGGGCGTCAGGACGAGACCGGCAGCAAGGGTGAGCGTGAGGGATCGGCGATCGCGCTCCCCCGTGGCGAGAGCGGTCGCTCGCGCAGTGCGCCAAGCGAGGACGAGCAGCACGACACCCGTCGCGACGACGAGTGCGCGCGCTGCGAGCTCGGGCGCGCCGAGCGCTCGTAGCACCGCGAACGCGGAGTACGAGCTCTCGGCCTCGACGTCGGCGAGCCGCCGCAGCAGGTCGGGGTAGTCGGTGAGGCCGCGAAAGCCCGTCACCGCCCAGGACACGAGCACGAGCCCCAGTGCGGTCGCTGCTACAGCCAGGGCTGCCCTCCATGGGCGCGTTGCGGCGAGCCATACGACGAGCGGCCAGAGGAAGACCTTCAAGGCGATGGCGAGGCCGACCGCCGCAGCGGCACCGAGGTTGCGGTCGCGATAGCGCCAGCCGAGGGCGACGAGGAGCGCGAGGACGGGGCCGATCGCTCCGTACTCGACGTTCTCGAGCGTCGGCGGATAGAGGAGTGCGACCGGATAGCAGCGCCAGTCGGTGACGCCGAGGAGGAACAGGGCCCCAACCGTGCAGGCAATGAGCAGGAGCGAAACGAGAATCGCGGGGGCGGACGAGCCCGCGACCTTCTCCGGGAGGAACGTCACGGGCATGACGAGAAGCGCGAGCAGCGGCGGATACGCGTACGGAGCCGGCTCGTTCTCGGAGATGACGACGTCCGGGTCGACGTACGGACTCTCACCGCGACGTATCGCCTCTCCGGCCTCCAGGAAGATCGCGAAGTCGAACGGCACCTGCAGACCGGCAAGCGATCTCAGGGAGTTCGCCCACAGGGAGTCGTCGTCGTACTGCGTCGCGATCGCGCGCGCGCCGATCGGCAACAGAACCGCCGTGAGGACGACGACCGCAACGAGCACCGCGATCCGGCTGCGGGACGATCCGAGCACGGCCGCTGACAGTACCGTTAGACGATGCGTGCACCCGTTCTGCTTGCGTTCGGAGCCATCGCCATCGTCGGGGTCACACAGGCTCTCGCAGTGACATCGTCGGAGACAGCGCTCCGTGTGACCTACTGGAAGAACGGCAACGATGCGAAGGCGACCTCGACCTGGACGCTTCGCTGCCCGCGGGGAGGGACGCTTCCTCGACCCGCAGCCGCGTGCAGGCGACTGGCTCGAGGAGGGCGGATGCTGTTCGCACCCGTGCCGAAGAACGTCGTCTGCACCGAGATCTACGGTGGGCCGCAGAAGGCGCGCGTGACCGGAACCGTCGGCGGCAATCGAATCTGGGCCACGTTCACACGTCAGAACGGCTGCCAGATCGACCGCTGGAATCGGCTCTCGCCCTGGCTCTTGCCGCCCGGCGGAGTCACGTAGCAACGCACCCCGTCGTTAGCATCGACGGCCGTGACGACCGTCCTCTTCGTCGGCGCGGGGCGCCACCAGCGCCGCGCCATCGAACAGGCGCGCGCCCGCGGTCTCCGCGTGGCGGCCGTCGACCGTAATCCCGAGGCGCCCGGGCTCGTTGTCGCCGAGGTCGCCGAGGTCGTCGACTTCATGGCGATCGACGAGGTCGTGGAGGTCGCACGGAGAGCCGACGCCGATGGCGTCCTCACGGTGTCGGCCGACCGCGCGGTGCCGGTCGTCGCGGCGGTCGCCGAGGAGCTCGGTCTCCCTGGCATCGGGCGCGAGACGGCTCACCTCCTGACGCACAAGCTCGCAATGCGAACCGCGCTCGGCGCCCACGGACTTCCTCAGCCGCCCTTCGCCGGCATCGGGTCGGAACGGGACATCGACGCGGCATTGGCCACCGTCCGCCTGCCGGCCGTGCTCAAGCCGGTCGATTCGGGAGGACAGCGGGCAGTGTTCCGCATCGAGAGTCGGGCCGAGCTCGAGCGGGACCTCCCCGAAGCGCTCGCCGAGTCGCCGACGGGCGAGGCGATCCTCGAGGCATTCGTCGAGGGAGTCGAGATGAACGGGATCGTGATCGCACGCGACGGCGAGCCGGCGCTCCTGACCCTCTCGGACCGGCTCCGTCCGCCGGGCATCGGCTTCGGCGTCGGCTGGATCCACGTGTATCCGCCGTCCGTCAACGGCGATCAGCTCGCACTCTCCGAGCGAGTAGCAGTCGAATCGGTCCGTGCGCTCGGCCTCCGTGACGCGATTGCGTTCCCACAGCTGATCGCGTCCCCGGACGGTGGCGTGATGGTCGTGGAGGTCGCGGCGCGCATTCCGGGTGGACAGATGGCCGACCTCGTTCTCCATGCGGTCGGAGTCGATCTCGTCGAGGTCGCTCTGCGCCAGGCGCTCGGCGAGGAGGTGCCGGACGTGATCGCGCTCCCCCGGTTCCGGCAGCCCCTCGCCATCCGCTTCTTCACGGCACAACCCGGCACCCTGCCGACCGGCGAG
>DATIBA010000221.1:0-3544 GCA_035457765.1 Gaiellaceae bacterium | reverse complement strand
GATCGAGCCAGCCCGTGAGCGCGGTGCGACCGCGGTCTCACTCCTCGGTGTGCGAGCGGCAGTCCCGTGGCTGCTCCCGGGAGTCAAGTCCACGAGCTACGCGGTGAACATGGCCGCCGAGGCCGAGGCGAAGAGCCGAGGCGCTGACGAGGCGGTGTTCGTGGATGGAGACGGCATCGTGCTGGAGGGCACGGTCACGAACGTGTGGTGGCGGCACGGCGACACGCTCCGGACTCCCTCGCTCGACCTCGGGATCCTCGCGGGTGTCACGCGAGCGACGCTCATCGAGCTGGCGCCGGCGTGCGGCTACACGGTCGAGGAGGGTGCTTTTGCGCTCCGCGACCTCCTCGAGGCGGAGGAGGCATTCACCTCCTCGTCCGTGCGCGAGGTGATGCCTCTGGTCGAGATCGACGGTCGCGCTCTGGGACGCGGGCCGGCTTCCGAACAGCTCCAGAAGGCGCTTCGCGAGCTCGCCGCCGCGAGCTCCTGACGCGATGAACGCCCTCGTCGATAGGCGACCATCCAGGAACCTCTAAGGTCTGACCGTGGACGAGAAACCGGTGCGGCTCGGAGGAATGGCGCTCCAGAACGGGGTGCTCGTGCACGGAGTCACGTCGTGGGCGTGCGCGGTTCGCGACGCAGACGGCACGCTTCACGTCTCCTCGGGCCGCAAGCCACACCTCGCGCCGGAAGTGCGGGCTCGCATGCCGATCCTTCGCGGCCCCATCGCACTCGCGGAGGCGTTCGCGTTGCTGCCGATGGTGCGACGGGCGCTTCCTCGAGCCCGCTTTCCGTTCGAGCGGCCGGTCGTGCTCGGCTCGATCGCCGCGACGACGGTCGCTGCACGCGCACTGCGCCGCTCGTCGCTTCCGGCCGGAGCACGCGAGGTCGTGGCGGCGGGGGTAGCACTCGTCCCGGCGCTCCTTGCACTTCGGGGACCTGACCTGGCGGCGTACCACGGTGCCGAGCACATCTCGATCGGCACCTACGAGAACGGTGGCACCCGGGCTCCCAAGGAGCACCCACGGTGTGGGTCGCAGCTCATCGCCCCGATGGTCGTGTCGTCGCTCGCCGCGAACGTCGTGGCGTCGAAGGCTCCCGCGGGCACCCGGCGGATCGCGCGCCTGCTCGGCGTCGCGACCGCCGTGGGAGGTTCGGTCGAGCTCTTCTCCTGGGTCGCTCGGAACCCGGAGAGGCGGATTGCGAGGGTGCTGGCCAGGCCGGGCTTCGAGCTCCAGCGTCGGTTTTCGACGGCCGAGCCCTCGGACGCACAGCTCGAGGTCGCAGACGCCGCCCGCGACGCGTGCCTGGAGCTCGAGCGCGACGCCGCCTGAGCATGCCGGTGCAACCCTCGGGGCACCGTCTCCCGAGCGGGCTCCTGGTCGATCTGTATCAGCTCACCATGGGCCAGAGCTTCGTCGCCGAGGGTCTCTCCGAGCGCCCGGCGACCTTCAGCCTCTTCTTCCGCACGCTTCCACCCGGCTGGGGCTACGCGCTTGCATGTGGCCTCGAGGATGCCCTTGGCTACGTCGAGGCGCTTCGGTTCGGTGCCGCCGACCTCGACTACCTGGAACGCACCGGCCTCTTCGACGAGCGTTTCCTCGAGCGCCTGCGGTCGTTTCGCTTCGGAGGCACCGTCCGTGCGCTCGCAGAGGGCACGGCGGTGTTCCCGAACGAACCGCTGCTCGAGGTGACGGCACCCGTGCTCGAGGCGCAAGTGGCCGAGACGATGGTGCTCAACGAGGTTCACTTGCAGACGCTCGTGGCGAGCAAGGCGAGCCGCTCGGTGGACGTCGCCGACGGACGGACGCTCGTCGACTTCTCATTGCGTCGAACACACGGCGGCGAGGCGGGGATGAAGGTCGCGCGTGCGAGCTACGTGGCCGGTTTCGACGCGACGAGCAACGTGCTGGCCGGACGGATCTACGGCATCCCGATCGCGGGCACCATGGCGCATTCCTACGTCGAATGCTTCGTCGACGAGCTCGAAGCGTTTCGCGCGTTTGCGCGGTCCTATCCGGACTCCGCGATCCTCCTCGTGGATACGTACTCCACCTTGGAGGGTGCGCGCAAGGCCGTCGTCGTGGCGCGGGAGCTCGCAGCGGCCGGGCACCGGCTACAGGGTGTCCGGCTCGACTCGGGCGATCTCCTCGTGCTCAGCAAGGGGGTGCGTGCGATTCTCGACGGAGCCGGCTTCGCGGACGCAACGGTCTTCGCCAGCGGAGGGCTCGACGAACAGGAGATTGCGCGGCTCGTCTCCGCGGGCGCGCCGATCGGCGGCTTCGGCGTCGGAACGAAGATGGGCGTCTCCGCCGATGCGCCGTTCCTCGACATGGCGTACAAGCTCGTGGACTTCGACGGTCGGCCGGTGCTCAAGAGCTCGGAGGGCAAGGCCACGCTCCCGGGTGCGAAGCAGGTCTGGCGGGTCCGCCGGGACGGCGGCGCGGCTCACGATCTGCTCGGGCTCGCCCACGAGGACCGCGACGGCGAGGGGCTCCTGCACGAGGTGATGCGCGACGGCCGCGCAACCCGGTCGGAGTCCCTCGCGGAGATTCGCGAGCGCGCTCGCCGGGAGCGCGAATCGCTTCCCGAGCGCGTGCGCGCCATCGAAGGCGGCGAGTACGACGTGCGCGTCGGCAGCGCGCTCGAGGCGCTCCGCGAACGGCTCACTGCCGAGCAGGCACGACTCGCGAGTGACGTGGACGATGTGCGCTAGCCGACGAGCGCCGCGCCGATCGGGCCGGGCCAGGCGGTGAGGGGCTCGGCCGAGCGCACGACGTGCGCCCCGGCCGCTGCGAACCCGGTGAAGGCGCGCTCGGCGTCCTCCGTGTAGTCGACAGCGCCGGGCACCACCACTGGCGAGGAACAGTCCTCGAGAAGGTAGAGACGAGGAGCGAGCTCAGGGGCATCTGCGAGGAGATCCTCCACCGTCCAGGCGACGCAGTGGCTCTTCGCCTGCCCTGCGACGATCACTGCGTCGAAGCTGCGCAAGTGCTCGACGAGGGCCGTGTTACGTTCACCGAGGAGCTTCCCGCGGCTGCCTGTGAGCACCTCGGGGCCGAGTACCGAGTAGTGCTCCGTGAGCGGGTTGCGGCCCTTGACCTCGACGCGCGTTTGCGCGCGCCGCGCGATGGCGTGGAAGAACAGAGCCTCCTCGATCGCGCTCACGAGCGCATGTCCGATACCGCCCAGCATCGCGTGGAAAGGCCAGATCGTGAGGTCGTACTTACCACCTCGGGCGAGAGCTTCGACGTACGCGTGCAGGTGCTCGTCGGCGTCGGATTCGATTCCGAGGCCCTCGGCCACCTCGGGGTCGATCCGCCAGCGTCCGGTCCTGACGTCATCCGTGCTCACGAGCGTGTACGGCGCGGGATGGCCGCCCTCGGGATCGATGAGCAGCGGAGCGTGGAAGATCTGGAACGCCTGGTGCGTGTCGAGCGTGACGACTGTCTCGGTGATCGCGCCCAGGCTCCGGTAGATGAACGAGCACAGGCGGCGGCTGTCCTCGAGCGCACCTGCGACGTAGAGCTCGAAGCCGGGCGTA